>JBBRJI010000663.1:0-3753 GCA_038219625.1 Pirellulales bacterium
CAAGATCTTTAAACGCGTGGCAGGAACACCGGAGTCGTTGGCTCAAGAAGCAGTCCTTCGAGGACGAAGCGGCTACCGTACGGGAAGTTCGCCATTGCCGAGCGCCGGTTAGCGATTCTTTCGCGAGCGAGTTGAGTTGAATACAGGTTGATTGAGGGCCGACGATAGTGCTTCGTTGACTTTCCGGTTCGATCTGCGTTCATTTCTATGTGCTGGTTAACATTTTTTTGAATATGCGAAGGTTGCCGCAATGCCTCGGCATTTTCGCGGCGAGCTAGAGTTGTTAGAATTCTGTCTGAAAGCATACCTGGATGGCCCCTAGGTTCCCTACCTGGATGGCCCCTAGGTTCCCCTAGGTTCCCGCTAGGTTCCCTAGGTTCGAGTAGTGTCCATCATCGTGTTTCAATTGGAGTCTCACAGCCGATGAGATACCCACGAGGCACGGCACACCACGCAAGAGCTGACAGCGACTGGATGAAGTACAACGAGGCGGTAACCAATTTTGGCGATTGCGACGTTAGTTACTCATTCCAATAGGAAGCTTCGATACTTTGCCAAGTAGGACTGCGCCGCTGTGCTCTGATAATCCTCCGGATAGAATGACAATGCAACGACTGTTGTGGCATTCAGGAGTACCGGAATGGTGTATCGCATCGGCTACGCAATGATTCCTTGGACCACTTCGCCTGCTACGTCCGTTAACCGGAAGTTGCGGCCGTTGAATAAGTAGGTGAGCTTGGTGTGATCCATACCCAAGAGCGCCAGGATCGTGGCGTGCAAGTCGTTAATGCTGACTCGATTCACACTCGCCTTGTTGCCGATTTCATCCGTCTCGCCATAGTGCGTTCCACCCTTGACGCCGCCACCCGCAAACCAAGCTGTAAAGGCGTTCGGATTGTGATCCCGGCCAGGCTTCGCGCCCTTTTGTGCTAACGGTAATCGTCCAAACTCACCAGCGCAGATCACGAGTGTGCTTTCGAGCAAACCACGTTGTTTAAGGTCAGACAAAAGACCCGCAATCGGTATGTCCGTCTCTCCAGCGAACTGACGGTGGTTGCCGTCAATGTCCACGTGGCCGTCCCACGATAGCTGGTTGTCCATGCCACCCGAAAAGATCTGCACAAACCGCGTGCCGCGCTCCACTAAGCGACGAGCCATTAGCGCTTGCTTACCGAAGTGCGCACACTTGTCGTTGTCGAGTCCATAAAGTTTTTTCACCTGTTCCGATTCGCTCTCGATATCGAATGCTTCTGGTGCCGCGGTTTGCATGCGATAAGCGAGCTCAAAGCTCTCGATACGTGCAGCCAATTCCGCTTCGGCAGGGCTTTGTTCTTGATGTTGCTTGTTGAGCCTGGCGATGAGATCCAATTGCCGCCGCTGTTCGCCGGTCGACATGTGCGGTAGTCGCGAAAGGTTCGCAATCGGATCTCCCTGCGCCGCCAGAAATGTCCCTTGGTAAACGCCGGGCAAAAAACCTGCTCCCCAGTTGGTAGCGTGCCCTTTAGGAAGCCCTCGCCCCTTGGTATCGCACATAACTACGTACCCGGGCAAATTCTGACTTTCGCTCCCCAAACCATAAGTTACCCACGAGCCAACGCCCGGAAACCCCATGCGACTCATGCCTGTGTTCATCTGAAACAAGGCCGGTGCATGGTTGTTCGTCTCCGTAAAACAACTGTGGATGAAGGCCATGTCATCGACGTGCTTTGACAATGCCGGGAAGATCTCGCTGACCCATGTTCCACTCTGACCGTGCTGCTGAAACTTAAACGGTGACTTCATCAAGCCGCCCACCGCATCGACAAAAAAACCGGTTTTGTTGTCGAACCCTTCGAGCGTCTTTCCGTCCCTCTTCTCAAGCTCCGGTTTGTAGTCCCAAGTGTCGACTTGACTTTGCCCTCCATTCATGAAGAGCCAGATGACACTTTTGGCCTTGGCGGGGAAATGCGATGGGCGTGGAGCAAGCGGAGCAAGCGAACGATCGACGAGGATGTCATTGGGACCTGCCCGTAAGCCAGGGGTCAGTAGGCCCGCTTCATCAAGCAAGGATGCTAGGCCGAGTAATCCAAAGCCACTGCCGGCACGGCGCAAGAAGTCACGTCGGGCACTAAGCGTGTGATGAAAATTGGAGTCGAAAGACATTGCATACTCCGGCGTTAGGGCATACTTCGGCGTTACGCCATCGCCTGCGGCTACGGGTTAAACGATCAATCTACAAAAACGAACTCGTTCAAACTCAACATTGCTTGACACCAGTCGACCAGCGCTAGCTCAGTGGAATTGGCATTGCCGCTCGCAGTATAGTCGACCTGCTGTTGACCAATAAATTCACGGGCTATGGCGACTTCCTCTACCGAAGGCTCTCGCGAGAAACATTCGCGATACACTCCACGCACTTGCGCATCGAGGGTGCTGCCTGCTTGCCCCGTGGCCTTGCTGGCAAGGCCTTCGGCATAGCTCCGGACGATTGGGCTATTCATCATGAGCAATGCTTGCGGGGCAATGGTTGTGTTGCTTCGCTGCGCTAGATCCTGCAAGGTGTCGGGGGAATCAAACAGGCTTAGCATCGGAATCAATTGACTCCGTTTCACGAAAAAGTAAATGCTCCGACGGTTCATTTTCATGTCAAGCGTTCCAGCCCCGAACTGCTTCGGGTCTAGTTTCCCACTGACGAACAAGAGCGAATCGCGTAGGGTCTCTGCCTCCATTCGTCGAGGCGAGTAACGCCAAAGCAGAGTGTTGTCGTGGTCCACAAGCATACGGGTTGCGTCCCCCTTGGACGATTGCCCGTAAGCTGCCGTCAGCATCATTTGCTTGTGAATACTCTTGAGTTTCCAGCCACTGCGGATCAATTCGGTTGCGAGGTAGTCCAGCAGCTCTGGATGAGATGGTCGCGCGCCTTGCGTTCCAAAATCGCTCGGCGTAGCAACCAGCCCTCGACCGAAGTGATGTTGCCACAGTCGATTGACGATGACTCTGGCGGCGAGTGCACCCGCTCCATACTCGATATCGGTAATCCAATTGGCCATAGCGGCGCGGCGAAAGCTCGTGGTCGCACCTGTTGGAGGCGGAACAAGCCAATACTTCGGTCCATCTGGATGTTTCATCAACACGGTTAAGAATCGCTGTTCCGCTTCCGTCGATTTTTGATTCGGATCCCCTCGTTTGAGGATGAACGTCTTTTCGTAGAAATCTGGGCCTTGGGTATGAAGTCGAACGGCAGGCACCCCTTCACTGCAAATAAGCATCTTAACCAGAGTCGGTTTCGGTTTTGTCGGCGCATGCTTATCCACGGCTTCCGATAGGTCTTTTCGAACCTCGTCCCGTGGCTTGTACCAATCGAGTAGTAACTTGCGATGTATTTCCGTTGCTTCGGCAATTGGCTTGGTACCCACCGCGGCCAACGCTTCTTGAACTGCGATCAAATCACCCCCAATTTCCACACGGGCGGGCCTCGGAGCGGTTGAGATACTGAGCCTTGTCTTTCCGAAATTGTGCTGGTCATTCCCCTGGAAATCTAAGTGGAACTCCAATTCCGTTCCACTGTCGAACCCGATGTTCTGGCTGGTTTCAAAAACGGCCGCATGGTCCTTTCCAAATTGAGGATCGACAGCCCAGCCACTTTTGCGATCATCATCGATGGTCATGGCCACGCTCAAATGAGCCCCTTGTTCGAAGGTCGCCTGTGGATTCTTGAGAATCACATCCACGGGTGAGCCGCTCCCGTTGGCCGGTCGGGCAACGACGCGCAGG
>JBBRJI010000664.1:0-3745 GCA_038219625.1 Pirellulales bacterium
TGACTCGTGTGGGATTCGAACCCGACCTGGCTGGCTTGAAAGACCAGCAACCTCACCAGAAGTCGAACGAGCCGGACGAAGTTTGAAGGGTGAAGTTCGAAGTGTGAAATTTCAAACTTCAAACTTCAAACTTCCAAAGTGGACTGGGAGGTGCTCGAACCCTCCTCTCCGGCTCTTCAGGCCAGCGCTATACCGTCTCAGCTACCAGTCCATCTGTGTGTTTAACGTTGGAAATAGTTACGAAAAAACCCGGTGTCTCTTTTGGGTAACACCGGGTTCGCCAACGTTTACTTCGCTAGAACGGCCGAGTGTTACCTCCGATTTGGATGCAAGGGGAGCGCATTCGCGTCTTGCGACACGATACAACCCTCATATCCATTAAATCGTTCGGTCAGTGTTGACCTGGTAAAACTGGGCCGTATTGAAGTCATGATCTCGTATCCAGTGATTGATTGCTTTTAAGATTCCTTACCACGCCCAGTGTGGAAGCACGGTGTGGAAGCACGGTGTGGAAGCACGGTGTGGAAGCACGGTGTGGCGTGTACAGGAAGATAGATGTCGCTAAGATGATTTGGTTCGCCGAATTTTCTCGATTCACCAAAATTCTTCCAACAAGCCAATCTCCTGACATTCGTATAAACGCCGACACACAGCAAAAGTCTCCACGCGCTATGAACAATATCGAAGAATTTCTGAAAGCAAGCACGTTCGCAGTGGCCGGCGCATCGCGAGACCGATCCAAGTACGGCAACAAAGTCTTCCGTGCGATTGTCGCTTCTGGTCGCACGGTTTATCCGCTGAATCCGACGGCACCCGAAGTGGAAGGCGCAGTCGTATACGCTTCGATCGCAGTTCTACCGGCGGTACCGGAGTCCCTGTCGATCGTCACTCCGCCACACATCACACGCGAAGTCATCCAACAAGCGATCGCCGCCGGCGTCAAAAATATTTGGATGCAACCCGGAGCAGAAGATTCCCAAGCAAGCCAGGCCGCTCGGGATGCTGGGCTCAACGTGATTGACGATGGAAGTTGTATACTTGTCAGTCTTTCAATCGAATGAGCAGCAAGGTAGAGGTCTAATCCCATGAAGTTCCAGAATGAGAACGATCGAAGCGGAAACACTGCAGAAGCGAAAGTTAAGAAGAGCGAAAAGCCGTGCCAACCGGCTTGTCCTGCTTGCGGCGGATCGCTGATTGACATCCGCGCGAAGCTGCAATGCTCCAAGTGCCAAAGGATTTGCGAGACTTGCTGCGAAGGTGGGCGTGGATAGGACCAACCTCCTTCCAATACATCATTGAGTCTAGCTAGCAAGCCACCAACAATCCATCTTCAACGACAAGTTCTACAATTTGTGCCTTAGTTTGCGGATGAGTCAACTCGCCGCGGAGGATTTTGACATTGGATGGGGCAACGATACCGAGCGAAATCCGGTTGCCTTGGATCTTCACGACTTGGACAGTGATGTTGCCGTCGATAACCAACTTATCACCAACTTTGCGACTTAGAACTAGCATTTGGATTCTTCCTTGAGTTCGATTGCTACGGCGGGCTTGGATTTGTTGGTTTGCCGCGTCCCAACACTATTTATTATCAGCAGGGCAGTGACAACTTAGGTCACTGCGTCGATGAATTCGAAATTAATTGACGATTAAGGCTTCCAGTAGCCGCTGTCGTCTACCAAATCTCGAAGTGGTACCTGGACCAAGGAAGCACCATTGGGAAATCGAAGCGTTGCCGTTTCCCCTTCCACGGACACCAGAATTGGGCGAGGTCCGCGAACATAGCGGTTGCTGAGCGGAACCTCCTGGCCAATGCGGGCCTTGATCGCATTGAGTTGATCTTCCGCTTCCTGGCGAAAATCGATTTCCTTTGGCTTCTTTTTCATGATTGCAACTCCTTTGAGCGGAGTTTGCCAGAGCGCGTTGACACGTTTGGTCACTGACGTGACTTCATCACTCGAGTGGACACGCGTCCCTCGTACACTACTAATGTCCAATCGGCAAGATGCTTGGTAAGCGAGAACAATTCCTTCCTAGGCAAAACGTGTCGATCGGAAGAAACAATTGCGGCTGCCCATTCGCTTGGACTTGCGTCAATCGGAACAATAATCGCCGAACCAGGGCGACTAGCTATGCCTACTGGACTCGAGACAACCGGGATTCCAGCCGCGATCGCTTCGGCCACAGATAGGCCAAATCCATCCGTGGTCGACGTCGATAGAAAGTAGCTCGCGACCGACAGCCAATCCCCTGGATGTTGAGGCGGGAGAATCGTAACGCGGTCATTTGTTTCAATCGGTTCATTGCGATGGCCAACCAATACCATGTGCCAATCATCCGGCAAATGCTTCGCTATCTCGATTGCCAATTGCGGCCGCTTGTCGACCGAAAATCGATGCGACCATAGGCAGATTTTCATTCCTGCGATTTCCCACCGGATCTCAACGGGGCGAATTGGCTTCAGTCGGGACGGATCCACCGCGTTGGGGATGTAGGTCACGGGCTTATTGGTTATCGATCGCAGCAATTCGGCTGTCTCGGGACTCACGGCCACGATTGAATCACCTTGCAATGCCCATTCCGTTCCCCCCGTGTCTAGCGGGCTCCCATGATGAACGGTTATCAGGTGATTAGGCCTAGCGCGGGTTCGCCAGTCGACCGCCCACGAAACGATAACATCGCTTTGAGAGACGAGCGAGTTGATTGAAGATTCACCCCAAGCCGATGGCACTCCCAACGCTTCCCGATCGCCACGCAGCCATTCCTTTCGGTAGTCTTCGAAAGTGAGTTGGGCTTTACAAATGCGAGTGTTTACAGCGTTATGAAATCGCCAAAGGTAGTCGTGATATTTCTCGCGAGTTGAGAAGTCGATTGGGTTTTTGGCGACATAATCGCTCGCTTGAAGCTGCATCAGCCCGAACGGTGGAATCACAAATGCACTCGTGTTGCGGAACGTTAGCCTGCCCGTTTCGAGAATCCCGCTATCTACTGAATCTGGATCGCGTTGCGACTCGACAAACTCAGTGGATTTGATGATCCGCCGGAACATCGCGGGAGTTGTCGCTCCGATACGACTCATTTAGAAGAACCCTAACGCAGCGTAGGGGAGCGGTGCATACTTTTTCGTATCCTTCCAAATGGTGGTTGCGCCGGATGTCAACGTAAAACCATTCGTATCAAGAAGGATTTTTGATGCTGTTGGTTCGCCCAACTGATTTTTCGCCCGAACGATCTTGTCATATCCGTACATGTTGACTTTGCAATAAAACCCCTCGTGCCTCCAACGAGAGTACCAAGCTTTCGCCGCTGTCGTTCGGTACGGGATTGGGAACTGAAACGTGCCAGTGACTTCGTAGTATTCGTCTTTAACGTCTTTCGCGTTTAAGTCCATGAGCTTTGACGTGCCAGCAGGCCAGCCAAGAAACGTGTCCGAGTTGACTGAACGATGGTAACGGCCCCCGAATAGCTGTTGTACGCAACCATGTTTTTGCGTATCGTCGCGACCGGATCACAAAACAGTGCTCGAATTCCGGTAACCGGCTCGCCCGCGGCTGTGAGGATTGGGTTGCCGTCGAAGTCCTCGTCTATCTCTTCTTCTACAACGACATTGCTCCTATCGACGATGGCCGGGATGGCGAAAGGACTGGTTGAACCTGATATTTGCGGAACGAATCCTTTGTATGGCACCGTGACATGCCAAAGGACTGGCGAAATCCGATTGGCTTTTGCTTGATGTGCGTAAACG
>JBBRJI010000665.1:0-3712 GCA_038219625.1 Pirellulales bacterium
TGGTTTTTTAGGTTCCACGGCCACGCTGGCGGTGATGTAAACTAAAGGGGGCCCGGGCGGTCTGGTCTCTTTCGGGGTAACGTGACCTGACCGACCTGACCCCTTAGCTATCTGGCATGGCAAAAAATCGCCCGCTTCGCGGCGTTGGCCTGGCCCGCTAAAAAGTTGCTATTGCGATCGAATCGAAGAAGTATTTTCACTGCCGTTTTTGTTCCTCGCAAATTTTGCAGGTCCATATCGACATGGGTTTGGCTACCGTCGGTTTTCAACCGGCGGGGCCATATCTGACAGCTACCTCGAATACCCGATATTCATTTCATGTTTGCATCGCTGACCGCTCTCCGTCCGATTTATTCGTGCGGAAGCAACGATAGAGGACGAGGCCGTTGCTTCCGCCGGACGAGTCCGACGGAGAGCGATCACTCTGCGAACTTTTCGCGTTGGTAGCTGACAGATGCTGCCCCGCCGGTTGAAAACCGACGGAAGCAAAAGGAATCGCTTTGCCAGTCTGTTCCAACAGGCGAAGTGGAAGAAAAGATGCGCAATCCAATTGCTCCCGCAATCGCAAATTTTTAACGGCCTAGGCTCGGCCTACGGGCTTCCAGCCACGGCTACCGTTTCTTCGGCCTAAGACCGCTCCGCGGCAGTCGGCTCCGCCTCACTCTTTTCTAGCTCCTGACCTGCAGACAAGCGCAAGCCGTCGTAGTCCCAGACAAGGCCGGGGCGCCTGCGGGAGCGAAAAGCAGCGAGGCAGTACCGAGCCTGGCTGCTCCAGGAACCGCCGCGCACCACGCGGAAGGCGCCCTCTTCAGTGGGTCCGAGAGGATTCACTTGAATTTCAGTCGAGTATTCACGCTTTCCATCATGCAAATCGAGACTTGCCCAACATTCTCCATGATCTCACTCCATCTCTAAAGGAGGAAATCATTTTCCTCTTCGGTACACTGGGAGAATAGCCTTCAACCTCCAAGCCTGTGGAATCCCCGCCCAATTTGCGTTGCGAGTTCAGTTATTTCGTATTGCGAATGCTATACAACTTCTGATCGGCTCGAATCAACAATCGATCACCGGCTATTGAGGGAGTGGACAAGCAGATGTCACCCTCCTCAAGTTTGTTCGAGTGCAGAATTTCCAACTTATCGCCGGCTCGAATCACTGTACATTCGCCATCTTCATTCAAACAGAAAATCTTCCCGTCGTAGCTCCACGGGGAAGCCGTAAAACCTACACCGCGATTCAATCGTTGACGCTCATAAAAGGCTTCACCGGTTTTGGCGTTGAAGCAACTAACCACACCACCATCGTAAAGAACGAACAATCGGCTATCGCTTACGAGCGTGCTTGGATTGTAGGGCGCAATCTTTTTGCTCGACCACGCGATGTAGTCGTTACTGGATTGATCCTTCGGCAAGGTTAGATCCCCTTTGGCACCTGGCTTGATTGCATACAAAGCTTTGGTCGGATCCATGACATAACCCGAACTAACGTAGAGCAGACCGTCCGCAACGTAAGGTGTCGCAATGGTGATGCTGGACATGCCTTTCAATGACCAAAGCAAATTGCCTTTGAGATCGTAGCTGCGAACAGCCCTGGTTCCAGTTGTGACGATTTCCGTTCCACCTGAGTGTGCCCAGATAAAAGGGGTCGACCAGTTGCTCTTCTCATCCCGATCTATGGACCAAAGTGTCTGGCCCGTCAATTTATTGAGGGCCGTTAGCGTCGCCTGCTTGTCGTTGTCGCTTTGATAATAAAGTACATCGCCGTGTAGCACCGGCGAACTTGCAGTCCCCCAACCCATTCTCATTGGGTGGGCCGGCAACTCTTGGCTCCATACCAAATTGCCTTCCAGGTCGAAACAAAAGATGCCAACGTTGCCAAAGCTCACAAACAAATGTTTACCATCGGTAACCGGCGTTTCGGATGCGTAGCTGTTTTTGATGTGGATAGGGGCGGTCGGCGTGCCTGTGCGGACCGTCTTTTCCCATCGCATTTTGCCACTGGACAGTTCCAGGCACATGACCTTCCACTCGTGTGTCGTCTTGGGGATGTCGAGTCTATCGCCACCAAAATAAAGGCCCTTTCGAAGCGGCTCGGTAACGCCGGAGTTGATGACCGAGGAAAGGAAGACATTATCACCCCATACAACGGGCGAACCCCACCCACGACCGGGAATCTCTGTTTTCCACTCGATGTTCTCGGTCGCCGACCAACGATCTGGCAATCCGGTATTACGAGAGACGCCAGTTGCGTCCGCCCCGCGAAACTGAGGCCAGTTCTTCTCGTTCGTATCTTCGGCGAGCGATAAAGTGGCGGTTAAAGTGAGGAGGAAAAGGACCGAAAACCCAAGGTGAGTATTCTTGAATAGTTGCATCGCTGACCTGAATTATGATGGAAACGATCGTCATTTATTGTCGCCTTTGGCTCCTAGGCGGTGAATTTATCAGAAGCATCCACTGTCTATGGCCGCTTCCAAACCAAACGCTTGAGCTGGCGCTCTGGGCGCGTGCAACAGGTTTGTTTTTTTGTGGCTGAGCAAGGCCCTCGCTCTGGATTTGCAGGAACCCAACGAGCGAAGGGCCTCGTTCGTCCACAAGTGCACAAGTGCACATCGCGAATAAATGTCAGGGACGTCACGGTTGGGACAACCGTGCTACACTATGCAAACAGTTCGGGTACGGCCAACGCCTTGACCAATTCTCTTGGCTGATTGAGGTGATTGTAAACAATTGTTTCTGGGTCGATACCAAACGAATGATAAATCGATGCCAGTAATTGAGCTGGATGCAATGGTGACTCGACGGGTGCACTGGCGGTCTTATCGCTCTTGCCATGCACGTAGCCGCGTTTGGTTCCAGCCCCAGCCATAACCGCCGTGTAGCAATAAGGCCAGTGGTCTCGACCATCGTCGGTGTTGCCGTTGCCGCTGGTGCTCACGCCTCGTTCTGGTGAACGTCCGAACTCGCCGACTGCAACCACCAACGTATCCTCGAGCATCCCTCGCTGATCCAAGTCTTCGATGAGCGTAGACAAGCCAGCGTCGAGCATTGGGGCCGATTGGTTTTTCATCCGCTTGGACAAGTCGACGTGATGATCCCAAGAATGGTTATCGCTGTTTGCGACCTTTGGCCAAATGACCTCGACGACTCGTGTTCCGGCGTCGACCAACCGTCTGGCCAGCAAGCAACTCTGGCCAAACGCATTGCGGCCATACGCATCGCGAAGCACGTCCGCCTCCTGGCTCAAATCAAACGCTTCTCGTGCCTTGCCCGAAACAACCAACGAAAGGGCTTGGGAGAAATATTCGTCGAGCTGTTGATTTTCAACCGCTGCGTTAATAATCGGCATCTGCGCATTGATAAGGTCCCGGAGTGCAGCGCGACGTTGAAGTCGAACGGCGAAGACCTCAGGCCGCAACTGCAAATCGCTGACGTTGATTTTATCCATTTTGTTGACATCCAAATCGTCTCCGTCCGGAAACAAAGTGTATGGATCGTAGGCCTTGCCGAGGAATCCAGCGTAACCACCTTTGCCAACCACGTTGGACTCTTGAAGTGGTCTCGGAAGAGTCACGAAAGGAAGCATCGGTTCGTCGGCCGGACGCAAGCGTACGATGTTGGAGCCAAAATTGGGGAAGTCTTTTGGGGACGGAGGCTCGAGTTGTCCGGACGCACTTACTTTATCCGTCGTGTAACCTGTCATCATCTGGTAGATA
>JBBRJI010000666.1:0-3705 GCA_038219625.1 Pirellulales bacterium
GATTGGCTATGGAATCGGACAAGCAAATCTATTTGATCTTTCAGTGGCAGCCGCAGTGGGTGTTTCTGCTGCTGCACGAGGCGCCACCGGCAGGTGCTCGATTTGAGTCGGTGACATTAAAATCGATAGAAAAATGAGTCGACGCTGCTTGGGTTCCAGAGGATGTTTCGTTGGCAATTCTCGTGGCCGAGTTTCAAGGGTACGACGATAACCTAATCTACGTTCGGATCGTGCAAGAGATGGCCATGCTCCGGGCGCAATACCCCAAACGAGAGGTTCGTGGCCTCGTTTTCTTTTTGGAATCGCGTTTTGATCCAGATTCCGATCCGTGGCGTGAATTGGTTCAGGTGATCTACTTGGACGAAGCTTTGGGACAGTTGAGCCGTGAGCAACCAGAGCATCCGATGGTGGCGGTTTTTGCGCCATTGTTCGCAAGGAGCGAGGAAGTTTTGGAAACGGAAGCTGCGGAATGCTATAATCCGATAGACAGCCCCGAACTGGACCGGGCATCGGTGGCTGGGTTGCAGGAAGTGTTTGTAAGCTGGCTAATGCAGCGATTGCCTTACAAGGGAGCCAAGGAGATCGAAGAAATGTTGCTAGGAAAGTTACCAGATATCCGAAATACTAGATCTGGCCAAGACCTTATCGCTATTGGTATCGAGCAAGGCAAGCTGATTGGTCAGGTCGAGTTGTTGGAATCACTTTGCAATTCAATTCCAACCGTGGAAGCACAATTGCGAAGCATGTCCGGCGAACAGCTCAAAAGTCGCTTGAATGAGTTGAGAAATATTTTTGATGCTCGCCAGCCATAACACCAATGAATATTGGCAGCGTGACGTATTCCTGGGACGCCAACAAGAGACAATTGCGGGAGCCATGAGCGGTTACGGCTTCACGGTCGCAGGAACGTCATATGACTTCGAAGATCGCTTAACTGGTTATCAACAAGCTAGTCGTTCGTACAACCAAAGCTGGAATCTGACAGCGATCGGATTAAAGGGAGTGGAACTAATGGCTCTTCGCCTTCATCCAATCCCAAGAGTCGCAAACCGGCATTCTCGTTTCCGGTATCGAGCTAAGAACTACAGCACAAATTTCCGACGAGTCATCAAAAGACAAATGGGACGCGGACCTGACGCCAACGCAGGTGATTGTACAGACCATTGGGGACACGTTATAGTTCCGGGTCGTGGATTTAAAACAACTCAGAACCCTTGTCGCCATCCATCTGTTGACGATTGTCGATTGATAATGGAAGTTGCCGATTCATCCTTGCAAAAAGATCGAGCCAAGGCGGCAATCTATTTTTCAACCGGAGTCGAAGAGTACTGGATCGTAAATCTCGAAGAGAAACGTCAAGAATGCTATCTGTCGAAAACACCTGGTGTGCCAGAGGTTTTTGATCGGAACGATACTATCCGGACTACTATTGGAGTCAAAACAATAGAACTTGCCTTGTGCGAACTGACTTGATTTGATTTGCTTGTACGCCGAAAAAGCTGGTGGCGATTCCAGGTCGGCCGCCCCCTTCTTGCCTCGTGAGGGCTGAGGCAAGAAGTGGATTAGGCCGCATTCAGGAGAGTCAAAGCAGGGATGTTGTGGCTCGACTGCTTTGACAAAAGAAGTATCGCTCGGACCATTGACAGGTTAGGTCAAAGCGAGAAGGAAATTGTCCAATTCCCCTGAGAACCAATGAAGAATGCTGATTGACAAACGATGCGTTCGACCCTGACAATAGGTTCAAGTGTCGCTAACTCGTTGCCAACTCTTGTGGAGAACGTACCATGACGATTTCGCGGCGAAGGTTATTGCTAGCAGGCGCGGGCACGGTTGTTGTTAGCGATGCGGTATGGGCAAAATCGGGTTTGGCAAATGCGGTTTGGGCAGATGAACCGTTTCAGGAAATAACGAGGAAGTCCGAGGAGGCGGTTCAACGAGGCACCTCGTGGCTAATAAAATCGATGCATCGCGATGGTGGATGTGGCATCGACATAGGGCAGGCACCCGACATCGGTTGCACGGCAATGGTGGGTTTGGCTTTGCTTTCACAGGGCAATACGCCGGTGGAAGGTCCTCGGAGTCGGGAAGTTCGCGAAATCATGTCGTTCCTGATGCGCGCAGTTGACGTCATGAACGGGGACGACATCGCTTCCACGGATCAAACTCAAATTCAACGAAAGATCGGTCGACATGCGCATAGCTTCTTTGCAGCTCTCTTCTTGAGTCAAGTGCTAGGTGAGAGCTGGAATCCCGAGCCGATTCTTGCTGCGCTAATTAAGCTGACCGGGGCCATCACGCGGTCGCAATCGGCGAGTGGCGATTGGGGGTCGCAGTCTTGGGCACCGACTCTCGGCACCGTTATGGGTTGGGTAAGCCTACGCGGAGCGCACTTTGCCGGCTTAAAGGTAGAAGCGTCCGCGAACAAAACCGCTGAGTTTTTGATCAAGTCGATGCAAACTACGTTGGCTAATGCGAACAAAGGCGATTGGATGCATAACCTATACAAAAATGCGACCGGGATTCGCGTGCTCTACGCGCTCGGAATGGAGAAGGAGTCGATCGCAAAGAAGGCTTGGGATGACGTGCTGAGCATCGTCACAAAAGACAATACGCCCTTTACTCAAGCGGGTGGCGAGGAGTACCTCGCGTTTCATCTGATCACCGAGACGATGTTGCAGAAGGGTGGAGAAGATTGGCGAAAATGGTTTCCAACCATTCGCGACAAGATTGCGAGCGTGCAAAACAAAGATGGAAGCTGGGCAGGGCAACACTGCATAACCAGCCGGACCTTCTGCACAGCCGCCTCCTGTTTGGTGCTTACATCACCCAACCGATACTTGCCGATTTCTCAACAATAGACTCCGTATGATATCGCTTTCGGAAGATCCACCATTAGAATTGCTTGCCAAACGGGCTGAAGCTGCGATCGTTCTCGGAACGAATTGGTTGGTTAAGCAGCAGGATCAGGGTGATGGAGGCTGGCATTCAGAAACCTATGGTGCGATGCGCGGCGGGGCTTCGATGACCGCTCTTGTACTTTACGCGGCATCACATCTGCCGAAACATTATCATCAACAAACGTGTTGGCAACGTGGACTTGAATTCTTGATGCCGGGCATTCGATTGCGTGGTTTTGTTGCTTGTCCGGATGGTACGCTGGACTTTCCAACCTACTCGACGGCCATGACCTTATCAGCGACGAGACGCACAGGAATGGAAATCCCAGCCGATCACCGAATGTCCATGGTCGATTTTTTAGTGATGGCTCAACTTTCGCAGACCAATGGTTTTCGAAAGGAATGTATTGATTTCGGTGGATGGGATTCACTTGGAGGCTCGGGGGCAACGGGAGTCACCTCAGGAACCAATCTTTCCGTATCCATGCAGGCTGTGGAAGCCATCGCTGGCGAGGAGCACCGCGATCGAGCTGCCACGTTGGAGCGGGCGAAGCAATGGAGTATCGGTTGCCAAAATTGGCCTGATGGGGATGGCGGGTTCTTTTTTCAGCCAGAAAAAAACGCGTTATCCAACAAGGCTCAGTGGGAGGACGAAAGTGGTATTCAGCCGCGATCCTACGGCACACCGACGTGCGACGGGTTGTCTCTGATGATCGCGACAGGGGTCGGGCTCGGCGAAGTCCGAGTGCAAAAAGTCGTGGAATGGTTGACGAAGAACTCGCAAGTCGATTCCGTATCCGGATTCGAT
>JBBRJI010000667.1:0-3694 GCA_038219625.1 Pirellulales bacterium
ATGCGCCGTTGATCGAAAAAATGGTTCACGAAGAGGCTGAACTCGGAGAACAGTTGCACCCGGATCTGCCGATTCGTTCAGCCGAGGTTGTATGGGCAGTTCGAAACGAATGGGCGAGAACGGTCGAAGATGTTCTCGCGCGTCGCACTCGAGCATTGTTCCTCAATGCCCGCGCCGCAATTGCCATGGCCCCCGAGGTTGCACGTTGGATGGCAAAAGAATTGAACCGGGACGAGGCTTGGCAGTCGACCCAAATCCAAGCCTTTAAACAGATCGCTGAGAATTATGTACCCTAATGCCCTAATGCTCTCCCAGATTAATGTCTTAAGAAGCCGAATGCGGAAACTTCTCGCTGAAAACCACGACGGCGTGGATCCATTTCCTTCGTTGCCTTTCCCCGCTACTAGCCACGGACGGTAGAATGCGAACCGTGGAATTCGTGAAAATTCAGTGCATTCATTCTTGCGAATTCAGCTAACGTTTCATCCGCAGTTCGCCTAAGGCCATAATTCTATGAATCCTTTCGTTGCTGAATTCCTAGGAACTATGATTTTGATCATCTTGGGAAACGGTGTTGTTGCCAATGTCGTACTCGCCAAGACCAAAGGCCACGGTGGCGGCTGGATCGTTATCACGGCTGGCTGGGGGATCGCGGTCTTTGTCGGTGCTCTTTGCAGTGCTAAAGCAAGTGGTGCGCACCTCAATCCCGCACTTACCTTGGGGTTTGTCGCGGCTGGAAAGTTTGAGGCAACCAAGGCAATCGGATTTATCATCGCCCAAATGTTGGGAGCCATGGTCGGTGCATCAATTGTCTTCGCTTTTTATCGAGCACACTTCTTGGTCACGAATAACGCCGATGACAAGCTCGCTTGCTTTTGTACATCGCCTAACATCCGTGGTGCCATGCAATCGCTGTTCTGCGAAGCGGTCGGAACTTTCGTGCTGGTACTGGCTATTCTTCTTAACGAAGCAGCCACACTTGAAAACATGATCGGCCATGACGATGCGAAACCGCCCCTGCTTGGTCTTGGGTCGTTGGGGCTCGTGCCGGTTGCCTTGTTGGTTTTCGGCATCGGCCTTTCATTAGGTGGAACGACTGGATATGCAATCAATCCAGCTCGCGATCTTGGGCCACGACTGATGCACTTTTTGTTGCCAATCCCAGGAAAACGCGACAGCGATTGGGAATACGCTTGGATCCCGGTAATCGGCCCCATCCTAGGAGCACTGGTCGCTGCAGGCGTCTTTTTGATGGCGGGTTAGTTTTTTGGAGGCGAATTGATTCGCGTCGACAAATAATTGAACGGTATTGCGTGATATTAGCGGGCAAAGTTAGGAGCGCTATGGTGCCCACCAATCACGCGAACAGCGCGAATGAGATTGGAATTGACTGTCCATTCCCGGCTCTTCGTTATGGATTGCTGTGTTAAACTAGAGATGGTAGCTGAAACTCGTGAGATTTCAGGAACACACTGAATTCTCACAAATTTTGCAGCAAAGGTTATGTTCCGCCACTAGCCGAAGAACACGAGAATCGCGAATGAAATTTTCCAACGGACTTTTTAACTTCTTGCTCCTTTGCTCTTTCGTGCTTTCTTTCTGGTTGGCAAGCGACTCAAACCTTTGCGGACAGGAGCCAGTCGAAAGGTTAGAACTTTTGCTTAAGGGCGGGTCCGTTCTCGATGGCAGCGGCAGCGAACCGCAAGTGGTTGACATCGGTATTAAGGCAGGCTTGATTGTGTCATTCGGACAGTTGTCGGGCGATGCGGATATGATCATCGACTGCGCAGGCCTAGTGGTCTGTCCCGGTTTTATCGACCTACACACGCACAGTGATTCCGCCATCTTAGACCCCAAGACCCGAGGCAATGTCAATTACCTGATGCAGGGGTGCACAACGGTTGTCACCGGGAATTGCGGCAGCGGCCCAGTGGATGTCGGAAGCTTTCTTCGCAAAATTGACGCGCATGGGGCAGGGACACATATTGCGCATCTCTTGCCGCACGGCAATCTGCGCGATCAAGCCATGGGAAAAGAGCGCCGCGAACCAACGGACCAGGAACTCGAACGCATGCGAGCTTTGGCCGAGCAAGCCATGAAGGAGGGAGCTTTTGGAATGTCCACTGGGTTAATATACGTCCCAAGCATGTTTTCCAAGACCGACGAACTGATCGAGATCGCCAAAGTGGTTGGGCGTCACAATGGGATCTACGCAAGCCACATACGCGACGAAGGAACTGGCTTGCTGGATAGCCTGCAGGAAATATTGAAAATTGGCAAAGAAGCGTCCTTACCGGTCCACGTTTCTCACCTCAAGGCCAGTGGTAAGAAGGCCTGGGGAAGCTTGCACCTTGGCGTTCGCATGATTGAACAAGCCCGTGCCGCGGGACAATCGGTGACTGCCGATCAGTATCCCTACGCCGCGTCGAGCACTTCACTCGAGGCAACGCTATTGCCCAGTTGGGCTCGTGAAGGTGGTCGCTCGGAACTAACGAAACGACTGGCTGCACCGGAAACTTTCGCAAAAATCAAGTCGGACGTTGCCGACAAACTAAAGACATCGAGCAAGATCCTGATCGCATCGTACAAACCACGTCGCGATTGGGTCGGAAAGACACTCGACCAAATTGCTACGGCTGAGAAACGAATATTGGCCGATATTGTTCTCGAAATGGAGAGCAAGGGTGGGGCGAGCGTCGTGAACTTCAGCATGGACGAAGAGGACGTGCGGATGGCCATGCACTTGCCTTGGGTTGCAACAGCAAGCGATGGCGGTGCAAAACTTCCTTCCGCGGATCGGCCTCATCCTCGCTCTTTTGGTACGTTCCCTCGCAAGATCGGTCGCTATGCACAGGAGCTCAAGCTTCTATCGCTTGCAGCCGCCGTGAGGAGTGCTTCGGGATTGCCGGCGGATATTCTTGGGCTGACCGATCGAGGGTATCTGCGACCTGGCATGGTGGCCGACGTCACGGTTTTCGATCCCAAGACTTTCATGGATATGGCGACTTTTGAAGAGCCCTTTCATGCACCAACCGGATTGCGCTATGTGTTTGTAGCTGGCGTTCCCGCAGTGTACGAGGGGCAGGCGACCGGCGCTCTGGCTGGAACTGCCCTGCGCAGAACGAAGCAGAAGGAACCTGCGGTGGTCGTGAAAAAAACCGATCCGGCAGCGCAAGCCCCCGGTTGGGCTGCGTCTCAATTGGCCGAAAGTGTTCTGGCTAAGAAAGGGCTCAGTCATAGCTTCTCGATCGATTTCCCTAGCTACCAGAAGAATTTTGTAGATTTGCCGATAGGGGTTTTTGATTCGGGGGTCGGAGGCTTGACGGTTCTTGAGACTCTGTTGACGTTCGATCAGCACAACAACAGTAACGGGCAACCGGATCCTGATGGCGTGCCCGATTTTGCGAACGAACGATTCGTCTATCTGGGCGATCAGGCCAACATGCCCTATGGCAACTATTCTGCCGCAGGCAAGGAAGACTTCCTGCGTGAATTGATCTTGAAGGACGCGATTTTTCTTTTAGGAAATCGCTATTGGCCAACCACAACTGCGATCGCACCCGCGTTCGACAAACCGTCGGTGAAAGCCATTGTCATCGCCTGCAATACAGCGACGGCGTACGGATTGGAAGACATACGGGCTGCTATCGATCTGTGGAAGTTGCCTGTGATGGTAGTTGGGGTGGTCGAGGCC
>JBBRJI010000668.1:0-3692 GCA_038219625.1 Pirellulales bacterium
TCCGCATGTGGTCAGATGACGTAGATCTTTGTCCTCGACCATGTCTCGCATGGCGGCGACCTCGTCGCTGGTAAGTTGATTGGGATGGCTCTTTGGGCACGACGGCAGATCGGTAAGCTGGCAAGCTGCCGCATTGGTCCAGGAGTGACAACGCGAGTACGACAAACCAATCACCGCCAACACCGATCGTTTTGGAATAACGTCAGTTGCCTTGTCAACTGCTTGGATCAATCTTCGCTTGTTCTTTGGATCAGGGATTCGGCATCGTTCGAGCTTAAAGCCGGAAAGGCGCAGAATCAGAAAAATCAGGCGGAGGAGGGATCGCAGTTTGGCGATTTGTGCCCGCAGTCGACCGATTTCTTGCTGAAGTCCTTCAAGTAGCTCAGGTGTATTTGGCGTAAGTGGCTCAATCGAGACAATGGCCTTGGGTTTGTGTTTGATCCACCCTGCGGCGGTGGACCTTGGTACTCCGTTCTTGCGTGCGATGGTCGAGTCAGCGGTGGTATGGACCAGATCACGAAGCCGATGGTCATAGCGATTGAGAACACGCGTAGGGGTGAGCATGGGCAATACCGTGTTCGTACGGGGGTTGAAAAACAATTTCGGCCACGGATGAACACGAAATGACACGGATACAGCAGCGGTTTAAAGGACACCGGACGACTAACGCCGTACCGCTTCTAGGAATGAAACCTGCGAGTTTTGGGGCTCATCTCTGTCCGTGTTTGATCTGTATTTGATCCGTGGCTGAACTATTCTTGGGCTTCAGTTGGACTAGGATCACGACGCGGAGCGGCGTGCAACTATGGGAACTGACATGGGATTTCGTGCTCCCACTTGCCACATTTAGAGTCGGGGGTGGAATTGGTCCGATCACTTGAAATCGCACAAGGTGCTGTGACGAACACCGTAATGGCGGACGTGATCGCTGAGACGAGGCGAAAGCTTGCGTCCGGTGCAGATCTAGGGACAGCCATTCGAGCGGACGGGATTTTTCCATTGGCACTGGTGCAAGTCTTTACGCTTGGGCAAAACACGGGTGAGCTCGAGGACTTGCTGTTTCAGATCGCCGAAGACTACGATCATCATGTTGGAATGCTTGCGGATCGGCTAACTACGATCATGGAGCCAGTTCTGATTATTGGGCTATCGGTTATCGTAGGCTTTATCTTCGATTACCCACGGCTAAGGCTACTTCAAAAATTTGATTCGCCGCAATGACCCAGGTCCGATCTGTTCCGGATGGTTTTACAATGTGGGTTCCCGTGAACTCGCCGATAGCAGGCAAAACCAATTGCCGTTGCGATAGCCAAAAACAAGGCAGTTTTCCGATCGAATCGATTTTCGATGGAAAGCGGTACGCCGGATGGATATGCCCGCAAAGCAGCAAGTCGCACCCTTGGCTCGGAGCCTTTGGGATATGCGAAATGGAAATCCGTCCCAGTTGCGTCCCGGAATCGACAATTTCGATCGGCCAATTGGCGGGCAGTTTGCGAAGGTTCCGATCATGATTGCCAAGAACCAGTGTGAAACGCAGTTTCGAATGCTCCGAAAAGAAGATGTCCAATGCATTTCGAATGTCTTGCGATATAGAGGATCGAGCATGAAACATGTCCCCTAACAAGATCAAGCGGGTTGCCTGGCACTTCGATACCATTCCAGCAATCGTGGACAGAGTACTCAGCGTACTGCCGCGCGGAACCGGGACTCCAAGTTGTCGAAAAGTTGCTTCCTTGCCAAAATGGGTATCTGCAATGAACAATGTTTTTTGCTCGGGCCAGTAAAGGCCACATTGGGCTAACAGTAAAAAATCGATTCCCTCGATGGATGCCGCAACAGATGACACAGGTGTCTAACCTTCTTTCCTTGTGAATGCATTGAGCTCGGACTGCATACGTGCGATCCGTTCCGCCAATGACTCACTGCTCAGCCGCTCCCTCAGCTTATCCACCATCAATGGAAACGCGAGTGGCGTCACTTTCGGTGGAGCCATGACTACAACCCGCCCTCGTTCCATTCGCGTCAACGCATTGTGCAATCGCGTCACTTCCAAATGCTGCTCCAGTACCTCCCGACGGCATTGCTCGAGCAACAGATTTCCCGGATCGTATTCGCAAAAAACATCGAAGAACAAATTGCTACTCGCTTGAATATGGCTAGTGCTTTTGCGTTGACCAGGAAAACCCGATTGAACCAAGCCGGCGACCCTCGCAATTTGGCGAAAGTGTCGTTTGGCCATTTCCGTTGAGTTCATGCTTTGCTGGATATCCGCCTGCAGCCCTTCCGTGGAGAAAAGTCCATTCGAAATAGCTTTCTCCATAGGAACTACGTGCGGTGATTGCAAGACGATTCCATAATCATTGCATGCCATGCTAAACGTGGTTTTCTGTGTCCGTGACAAGCGAAATGCGAGCAGAGCAGCCATCGCCTCATGAACCAGTCTTCCCTCAAATGGAAAAAGGAAAACCTGGTATCCTGATCGATTCTTAATCATCTCGATCAGGAGTTCATCACTCCTCGGCAAAATGCTCCAACTTCTTTGAATTGCGAATAGCCCTTTCAGAGACTTCATTTCTGCGCCGACCAATCGCCCCTCGGCAGCCTCTTGGATCTTAGAACGAAGAGCTTCGCTCAATTCGCTCGACAGTGGCATGCGCCCGCCCATCCAACGCGGTACCGCATCTGGAATTCCCTTGGATCGTTTTACGTAGGCGACGTTATCTCGGACCAGTACCAATTCAACGAGCTTGCCAGCAAAAACGAAGCGGTCTCCCATCTTGAGCTTGGATATGAAGGTTTCCTCGACGGTACCCATCGTACTACCACTCATGTACTTCACCTTCATGGCCGCATCGGAAACAATAGTGCCAATGTTCATTCGGTGCAGGGTCGTAACGCGTCGCAACGATACATAGTAGCGGTTCTCTTCGAACTGGACTCGATGGAACTCAGGGTAAGCCCCGAGCGAACTGCCTCCATGGACTACGAAGTCCAGCACCCATTGCCACTCCTCGCCGGTCAGCGATTGAAAGGCCTGCGTTGTCCGGACCTCGTCGAACAATTCTTCCGATACAAATCCGCCGCCAATTGCGATAGTGACCACATGTTGTGCAAGGACATCCAGGGGTTTCTTCAAAAGTGGACGGGCTTCCAGATGGCCGTTCTTAATGGCATCTTTTGCTGCAGCCATCTCGATCAGTTCCAACGCATTGGTGGGAACAAAGGTGAGGCGGCTTTCCTTGCCAGGTTGATGACCACTTCTACCCGCACGTTGTAACAGCCTAGCGGATCCTTTTGGGCTCCCAATCTGTACTACATGCTCGACCGCCGAAAAGTCGACACCCAGATCAAGGCTGCTGGTGCATACGACGGCTCGCAGTTTCCCACTTCTCAGTCCATTCTCGACCCAATCTCGCACGCTCAAATCCAATGAACCGTGATGCACAGCGATGCGTCCTGCCCAATCTGGACGATGTTTGAGTAAATGCTGATACCATATCTCGGCTTGGGAGCGCGTATTGGCAAAGACCAGGGTACTTTCTACTTGCTCGATGCACTCTACAACCTGCGGTACCATGCGCGTCCCAATATGCCCTGACCACGGAAATCGTTCCATCTCGGTTGGGATGAGCGACTGAATTCGCAGTCGCCTCTTCGTCGTCCCTTGGATGATTTTCAAGGGTTGAGTTGGC
>JBBRJI010000669.1:0-3684 GCA_038219625.1 Pirellulales bacterium
TGTGGCACGCCCAAAGCGATTAGCGCGATTAGCGATGGGCGTGGGAAGTGTGGCAAATGACTCTAGCGATTCACCACGCCCTTCGTACCTCAGAGCGTGCCACCCAGTTTATAGGTAGATTTCAAACTGCCCCTCGCCTAAGGGCGACTAAAAGCTACGAAGGCCCCTATAGGGTACGAACCCTGAGCGAGGGCCTCGCTCCGCTACGAATCCTGGGCGAGTGGGGAACAGAGGCAAAAGGCGGCTTGCAATACCGACGTGCGAGGGTTATCGCTTAGCTTATGTCGTCAAACGAAATCGATGCTTCGACCCGTTTCGAAGGCTTGCGTTTCGCCCAAACGGGCCGAAATCCGTACCAGTAGAACGGCAAGTAAGCCGAAACTAGACCGAGGATATAGGCGCAAACGAATGCGGTGCACCATACGCCATAAAATCGCGGATTGAACATAATCCATTCGAATACGCATGTTGCAAGCGCGGTCGCTAAAACAAGAATGCCGGCCACCAACTTCCCGCCGTTCCGCAGTCGAAGGAAGCAGAAACCAGCGTAAATGGACAGGATTGGGACGATGCTCATCCCCAAAAAGGAAAGCGCCGCATACACAATCGTAGAGGCAAATTCGGGTTGCCTTCGACTACCCGACATGATCATGAATGCCAGCGTTGGTACCAAACCCATCACCAGCAGCAACGGAGCAAGCAACAGAAGTACTTTCGTGCTTAACGCATCTTGAAACACGTCCTCACCCAACATGGAGAGACTCGCCCCGAAAACTCGGTGCATGAACCAACCGGTAATGGAAATGGCAACAACATAGGCGAACAATGGTCCAATTGCATATCCATTGGATGCTGGAACGAGCTGAACACTCGTGATCAAGAGGCTTCCAAATGCAATCATGGTTTTTCCCGGAGACGAATTAGGGAATAGAAAGAAACAATGGCAAAGAAATACGACGATTCCGAATTCCGTCAAAATGCACGCACCGGTTAAAGATCTTGGGGTTGGCCCGAAGTTACCCGCATTTATCGTCGCAAAAAGACAAGCGATTACGACTGCAAAGCAGACCTGGATTAGCATGGCTATTGCACCAGCCTTGATTACCGCTTCGTTGTGTTGGTATTCTCCGCCGTGGATTTTCCGTGGATCGTTTTGAGTTGAACCCGTATCGGCCACGACTTTATCCTTCGCTTCGTCGAAATTCAGCATCGGTAGGGGTCCGAGCTTGGTTTTAGCATGACCTGCACCTCCTCTTAACGCTATATTCATCGCATCTTAACATATGGCGAATAACCTTCTGAGAGGAAAGAATACCCAATGTCACTGCATTTGAGCCAAGACCTAACCGAAGCGCACAATTCATTACTCAAGCTATCAGGTAGCGTTGAGGACATGATTGCATCCGCTGTTCGTTCGCTGGTTGAACGACGCGGGGCCTTGGCAGCAGAAGTGATCGGGCGAGACAGTCAAATCGATCGTAGCGAAGTGCGAATTGAAGAGGATTGCCTCAAAATGCTGGCACTTCACCAGCCCGTCGCCGCCGATCTTCGCCGAATTACCACCATGATGAAGATCAACGACGACTTAGAACGGATCGCCGACCTGGCCTGCAATATCGCCCAACGGGCGGATAGCTTAGTTCCTTACCCCGAATTTCCGATCCCACCCGGGATCAATGAAATGGCGTTGATGTCCACTTCGATGGTTCGTCGGAGCCTAGACTCGTTCGTTCAACGCAACACCGAACAAGCCCACCAAGTGATCGAAGAAGACGATCGCGTCGACGCAAAAAACGTCGAAGTCATCGAAACACTCACCTCACTCATGACGCGAGACAACACTCAAATCGCAGCCGCCATGCACTGTTTTTCGGCTTCTCGTCATTTAGAGCAGATCGCAGACCACGCGGTCAGCATCGCGGAAGACCTCATTTATATGGTCGATGGTGTGATTGTTCGCCATCGGCAAATCCTTTTGCGTTCCAACCTTACCTAGCTTCGTCGCACTTTACTCGTACGCAAGTCCTTCGATGTCCAAAAACAAAATACTAGTCGTAGAAGACGATCGAGCTCTTTCCGAAATCTTGGTCTACAACTTGGAGAAGGCCGGATACGAAGTTCTGAAATCCATGGATGGCCGAGACGGATTGAATCAGGCCCAATTGCGATTACCTGATATCGTATTGCTGGACGTAATGTTGCCCGTGCTCGATGGCGTCGAAGTCTGCCGTCGTCTCCGTGCAACGCCCGAGACGGCGTCGGCAACGATCATCATGCTAACCGCCAAATCCGAGGAAGCGGACCAATTGATTGGCTTTTCGGTAGGGGCGGACGACTATGTAACCAAGCCGTTCAGCGTCCGCGTGCTCCTGGAAAGAATCAAAGCCCTGACCCGCCGAAAATCCAAACCGATGGAAGATAACTCCGAAACGGTGGCACGATTTGGGATCATGCTCGACCGACGTCGCTATCGAGTCACCGTCGACGAGCAAAACGTCGATTTGACCAAGAGCGAATTCAAGCTGCTCGATACGTTGATTCGTCAGCCAGGCCGAGCCTTTGATCGGTCGGAATTGATCGACTCGGCGCTCGGCGAGGACACGCTTGTCTTAGAGCGAACGATCGATGTCCACATCCGCGCGTTGCGTAAAAAGATCGGCGAAAAAGCCGACGCAATCGAGACCGTACGCGGCGTCGGCTATCGCTTCCGCGAAGATTAAGTCGACTCAAACTTTCCATCGTGGAAAGCGAGCAGAACGTTGGGCGATGTCAAAAACTAGATTGACGATCACTATGAGACCAACGCCCAACTGAGGCAGCACGGAATAACACGACCAAACGAGTCGTCGAGAAATCGCCCCGTTTAGGCGTCGTGCCATGAAACGAGCATGTTCGTATCTGCCGCTCGACTTGGAACTTCGAGCTGCAGATATAGTGTAAGATATGTGTACACCGTACTCCGGCAGAGAATCGCCAGAGATAGACAATCGCCAGAGATGAAGCGGGGAAGTCGATGGAGTCATTGATTGTGTATTGGAAACCGCAATGGTCTTTTCTGTTTTCGTTCGTGGCGTTCTTGGGCGTGACTCATGCACAGGATCGTCAACTAGACTTCCCTAGCGATTTTGAGCATGCAACCATTTCATTTTTCGATCAGCCCGAGCCTTCGGAAACCATGACCGGTTTCCTTCAATTCTCCTTCGAGGGCCGAGAAATCGGTGCTGCCAGGGGAAATGTGACGGTTCCAGATAACGTGTTTCTCAGCGTCAACGTTGTCGCAACTGATCGATACATGGAATTTATCGAGTCACTTCCAACAAGTGGGATTGATCGATTGGAGTTGCGTGGAGCTACGATATCAACTCGGCTCATGCGTCTACTGGAAAGCAAGCAGTCTGTTCGGCAACTCGTATTCGTTGATTGCAAGTTTGCTGAAATGGACAGTTCCAGCTTGAATGGGGCTCCGCAGTTGCAAGGCGTTTCCATTGAGTCAAGCCAATCGATGGAGATGAATCGAACGTTGTTCCCTTGGCTCGCGAAATGCCCATCGCTACAAGGCTTTGACGGACTTGCATTGACTGAGGACGAATTGAAGTCTATCAAAAATCATGGTGCTCCCCTGTTCATAAAAGTAGAACTTAAGAACACTGTCGCGGAAACGGTCCGGTTGCTCAACGAGATTCC
>JBBRJI010000670.1:0-3679 GCA_038219625.1 Pirellulales bacterium
ACTCTCATCTGAAAAGTAGCTTAATTCATCCAGCCGAACCAAACTTCCTGGATCCTTGGCCGAGACGTCGATGGAGCGATAACGTGTGTCACCATCCACAGGATCAACAATCTGTTTCACCTTGGACAAATCGACAACGCCGCCACCTTCGGCCTGAACAAAAATGCGAGAGTTGTAATGCGTACCGCCTGTGATACTCTCCAAGTTCGGAAGCTCTATTCGACTGTTGGCACCCTTTGCACGGAATGTGCGGTGCCGATCGTTTTGGTCGGAAGCATGGAAGTAAGATTTCACAGCAGGCAGGGAGAGGACACTGCCACCGCTTGCAAGCAAGTTAGAACCGTTGACAACCGAAAGTTTGGCCGCCGTTAGAGAAGCATTCTTATCGAGCCTGACGGTGCTATCGAAGATGGTCGTCAGTTCCGGCATTGGGATGGCAGCGCTGTCAACCGATATCTCGCTGCCTCCCAAATACTTGAGCATTGGGGTATTTAGTGTGGCCCCGTCCGAGACCGACCAAACCGAATCACTCGATTGGTCAATCGCACTTTCGAGTTTGGGGAAACTAATTACGCTGGAGATTCCTCTCGCATTAAGATTTATCTGCCTAAGTCGCAGATCGCCCACTTCTGGATCAAAGATTGTGGTTAGGTTCGGAAAGAGGATTGATCCACTATTGACTGCCGAGATGTCTATCTTGCTATTGTATTGTGTGCCGCCAGTGATCTCTTTGAGTCCATTCAATTCAATTCGACTTCCGCTGCCATCGGCGAGAATTCGGCGCTGCAGGTCGTTTGATGTACCAACATGCTCATAGACGGTTGCAAGTGGCAACTGGATGACGCCACCCGCGGATGCGGTCAAATTTGCACCGGAGATGAAAGACGAAGCTATTGCAGAAAAGGTAGCACCGCTACCTGTGACAATGAACGAGCTCCCCGCGGAGAGTGTAAATTCTTTCGAGACGGAACTAATGCCTCGAAGAGTAAGGGCCGCGTTGTTAGAAATCAACAAAGCCGAATTCGCGACTAGACTTTTCAGGTCGATATTTTGCGAAACCGTGATGCGGGACGTGGGAGCATTTATTTCAGCGTCATCGCCGGAAATGGGCGTAGAATCTCCTTGCCAATTGAGCCGATCATGCCAGGAGGAGCCGTCACCTCCACCGTCCCAAATGACTTTAGCGAGCAATTGTCGTTGCTCTAGCTTTTCTATTTGAAGATGTCGTTGTCTTGAACTGCGAACGGAATTGGAACGTTGAACATGACGGGAGGGGCGTGAACCAGGGCGTTTTTTCATCTCGATGTCCGAACATGCGGGGTGGTTTTCGGCATCCCTACTTACTCGCTAGATTGCCAAGTTTAGGGCGGGAACCATTAAAACTCCGTAATGTACACAATTTAAGTAGGCTGCGGGGGTTCGGGCGGTTTTGGAAACATAGCGATTTGCAAGAACTTAGGAAAGATGACGGGCGAGGACTATTTCTTCCGACCAAACGCAATAAAAAGCGACGATATTTGACGCGTGTGGAAACAAGCTGCACCTAGAGATCGCCATTGCTGAGCCGATATCAATGCCCCGTCATCCAAATTTCATCCGCAATTTCAATTCCAAGGCGATCTTCGCTTTCCTAGCCTTCCTCGCGCTTGTAGCCCTAAACAGTTTTGGCGGTCGAGCGTGCGCCGATGAAAAAGATAATTGGCTCTTTGAGGCGGAGCTACTCAAAGGATGGATTCGGGGTTCGAGTGCACCGCCGTTGGTCAGTACCAGCGCTAGCACGGTTCCGCGAAATGAAGCCGGGGTACTTTCGAACGCGACGACCGCCAGCATCTTTGGAGACGGGCTTCTCGATATCGGACATCGTACCGGCACGAGATTTCGACTTCAAAGAAATCTAGCGTCAGAGGGGGATTACGGAAGCTACTTTGGTGGCATGTACTTGGCCAACGCTAGCGACCCGGCGGTCTTTGGCTCCGATGCCACGGGATTGCCTGTTCTGGGCCGTCCGTTCTTTAACGCAAATACGCAAACTCAAGATGCACAGCTCGTGTCGTATCCCAACGTGCTTGTCGGCCAAGTCGCAGTGGATACCGCAAGCGAACTCTATCTTGGCGAATTAGGAATCTCGCGAGCCATGCTTCGAGACGAAGAATTCGACCTCGATCTACACGCCGGTTATCGCTATCTGTCGTTTCGAGACGGACTAATCATTCGGGAAGATCTTCGCTCGATTGATCAGGGCGGTTTCATTCCTGTCAATACAACGTTCGTAGTGCAAGATTCATTCGCCACATTGAATCAATTCCATGGCGGTTCGTTCGGTGCTACTCTCAAAGCCCGGGCTAAAGAATGGGACTTCGGAATTTTCACAAGTGTTTCCATAGGGGGCCTGACTAGAAAACTGAGAACGAGGGGCTCAACGGACGTGACCATTCCTGGACTCCCCACGGATTCGAGCGCAGGCGGATTACTTGCCCTGCCGACGAACATAGGTTCCTATCAATCAACTAAGTTCGTAGCGATTCCAGAACTGCGGTTGTTTGCCAATCGGTTGGTGACGCAACGGTTAGCGCTCAACTTCGGGTACACTTTTCTGTTGGTCCCTCAAACATGGCGAGCGGCAGAACAAGTGGATTTCACCGTTAATGAATCGCAAATCGGGGGTGGGACTTTGTCAGGCTTGTCGCGACCCTCTTTTCGAGGTGCCAGCAGCGACATGTGGATTCAAGCCCTTTCGCTTGGCATTGGTTATAACTGGTAAGCCACTGCAATCTTCCTACTTCGTCAAGCTGCTGCGGCGGCGCATCGCCTCGGTCACTTCTTCGAGCAAGGTCAGTCGACCGCCATACGTTCGCCGCAGATTCTCGGGTGTAAACGTGGTTTGCATGGTTCCCCAAGCAACAGTTCGCACGTTTAACAAAATGAGGTGGTCGAAGTACTCAGGTACCGTATGCAAGTCATGGTGAACGACCAAGATGGTTTTGCCTTGCGACTGTTGCTGTCGCAGCACATGGATGATGGACTGTTCGGTTGCTGCATCGACTGCAGCAAAGGGTTCGTCCATTAGGAAGACGTTTGCCGATTGGACGAGGGCTCGCGCTAGGAAGGTACGCTGCTGTTGGCCACCCGAAAGTTGGCTGATTTGCCTGCTGGCAAGTTCTGCGATTCCAACTTGCTCAAGCGCATCCATCGAACGCTTGCGATGTTCCTTGCGGACGGGCATGAACCAACCGATTTCACGGTAAAGACCCATCGTTACGACATCCAACACGGTCGCTGGGAAATCCCAATCGACCGACTCGCGTTGCGGAACATAGGCGATGTTGTGTCGTTGTTTAGCCAGCGGCTCACCGTGAATTTCCACTGTGCCCGAGATGCGGGGCACCATGTCCATAATGGATTTAATGAGCGTGCTCTTGCCGGCTCCGTTGGGACCGACCAAGCCAACCAACGCCCCAGACGGAATGGAAAGATTGATTTCCCAGAGAACCGGTTTGCGTTGATACGCAACCGTCAAATCAGCAATTCGAATCGCAGTGATAATGTCATTCATAGTTGTGAATTGTCGCCTTTCGCTCTGCGAAAGTGCGTTGAGTCAACACACGTTCGCAGAGCGAAAGGCGACCATAGATACTTTGCTTCTGCATGGCTTGCACTCCAAGTCACTCCGAAGGATCGC
>JBBRJI010000671.1:0-3678 GCA_038219625.1 Pirellulales bacterium
AAGTAGTCTACGGGTGCACCGCTACGCTGAAGTACCGCAGTGAACAATCGCATGTTGTCAGGCAACATGAGCGCATCAGGACGCATTCGCGTTTCATGGAGCGCGGCATTCACCATGCGCGTGCTAATAGACTGAAAGGAATTGGACTCCAGGATCTGGGAGTCGATTTGGTTTTAGAGTTTATCTTTGAAGTCACCGATGTCTTCGGCACTCTTGTTTTCGATACCGACAAAGCAAATCAACTTTTTCATCGGTTGACCATCGGGACCCATCGGACAGTCGTCGGTGGCGATCTGCTGCCGCATTAAGAGTTTTGCGACCGCTTCTTCGACAAGCGGATCAAAAACTTCGGCGCCTGCCTCGTGGCTTCCGACCATATTGGCCGCTTCGGGCTTAACCACATGTCCGTACTGATAGCCACGACACCCAATCAAGCCTGCCAGGGTAACCATTGAAACACTACTGAGCCAATCACGACGATGCATGGGATTCCTTTCCCGCGAAACCTTTCAACCACCTCCGCAGATTGTGCAACTCTTGGCAATCGCGGGCAAGAGGAATATCGGTAAACCTTCGACCGAAGATAGAGACCATTCGCATCAAAATCTGAATGATGGCATTTCGCTCGGCGCTGTTTCGTTCGTTGTTATCGTCGATTCTCGGACAATTCGGCTAGACCAAAGCCGTGAAAACCAGGTGCGTAATGAAGATCAGCATTGCAGGCGGAATCCCTTTCTTGGTACGTTCCTAAGCCTTGCGGCCCGGCACTCCGCGCCGTGATCCCTAGTGTGGCACGGCACTCCGTGCCGTGATTCCCAATGTGGCACGGCACTCCGTGCCGTGATTCTCGCCACAAAATCGCAACATGACAAAGATCGATCGCTATTTGCTATTTCTATATTCCCGAGTGTTCTTGATTTGTTTTTTGACACTGTCGGGGCTTCTCGTCGTGGTCCAAGTCTTTACTAATCTCGATGAAATGATTGCCTACGGAAAATTCCGAGGAAGCTTTATTCTTGGATTAGCCGAATATTTCAGTCCGTATATGCTCAGCATCTACGACCGAATGTGCGGATTGCTAACACTTTTAGCAACTATGTTTGTCGTTGCATGGTTGTATCGAACACATGAAATGACAGCATTGCTGGCGGCCGGTATCAGCAAGGGCAGAATCATCCGTCCCATCATGATCCTGTCGGCGGTTTTGATTTTGTTTGCGGCAGTCTCTCGCGAGCTGTTGATCCCGCACTATTCGTCAATGCTAAGCAAAACTCCACAGGAGTTGCTCGGGGAGAGTATCCGACCTATACGACCCACGGAAGACATTGAAATGGGGGTGCTCATCGCAGGTCGTAATCTTCAGCCCGCTAACTCGATTATTGTACAACCCATCTTTCGGTTTTTAGGACCGGCGGCAAGTTTAACCCCGCAGATCACTGGACAATCCGCCCAGTTCTTAGTTGCGGATGAAAACCACCCTCAAGGCTATTTGGTCGAAAATGCGAAAGGTACCGAACCGTTGGCCGGAAAGACTTCCGTCCGCACCGATCAAGGTGTCTTTCTACTTTTGCCGCTCGACACGCCCTGGCTGAAACCCAATGAGTGCTTCATTCCTAGCAAATTGGAATATGATTTGTTACGGGGCGGAGGGGCTAAGCAGTTTTCCTCGACCATCGACTTGATTTGGCGAATGCAAAACCAGTCTCATTACTATGGAGCAGATTTGACTGTTGCAGTTCACACACGCTTGATCCAGCCGCTCTTGGACTTCACGCAACTATTGCTGGGCATCCCGATGATCCTCTCAAATCGCAATCGCAATTTGGTCAGCATGATGCTATCCTGCGTGATCAGCTTTGCGGCTTTTTTTGGCATCAGCATCGGACTGCATGCTTTGGGGGCGAACGAGACAATCCTTACCCCGGCGACTGCGGCTTGGGCGCCGCTTCTCATCTTTGGCCCCTACGCTTGGGCTCAAACAAGTCGCGCGATGCAATCGTAGTTTGTGCCGCAGAGTACGCCGAACCGCCTCCTATCTGTTTTGGGACATTAGGCGAGGAGCAGTTTAAAATCTACCTTTTAATCGGGTGGCACGCTCTGAGTTTACGAGGGGCGATTGGGTGGCACGGGTGGCACGGGTGGCACGGGTGGCACGCCCCCGAGGTACGAAGGGCGTGGTGAGTCGCTAAAAGCATTTGCCACAGTTCCCACGCCCAATGCTAATCGCGCTAATCGCTCTGGGCGTGCCACACGGTGGCCTAGTACTTTTTTGTCTGCCTCTCACCTTAGGTGAAGCGCGTGAAGTCCAAGTTGTACCAAGGCGGCAGCTCGCGAGTTTTGAGATGGAACGTTGCGCTCAACTCGATACTCAATCGGGCCTATCGGTCTGCCGGAAGGTATAGCTTCCGGTGCAGTTTCCAATTGCCAAGGTTGAGCATCGTATCGCGGGGAATCGAATTCGTATGTGTCCCTTGGATAGTCCGGCTGTGCGTTGAACCTTGGATCTTGGTTCGGCATGGATCGGTATTGGTAGTGTGATGGTTCGACAGGTATGGCTCGCAAATGAAAACTACTGTTCCAGCCAGCGCTTGGTGCTAGGACAAACGGCCTGTGTGCTGTCACTGGGGGCGTGCAAAACGTGGGTTGGGTCTTTGCGTATGCTTTGTCCAGACTGCAGTGCAACCGTTCCGCTCGTTTCGACAAATCGTTGAGGTAATCCCGAATTCGACGGTCATTCCGTACGTTGCAATCAAGGTTCGCAAGTTCGTTCACTTGTCCGGCAAGCGCACAAGTTCTAGATAAAGTCGATTGCACTTGTTCCCAGGAGGCACCGCACTTAATCGATTCGACCAATTGGCAAGCTGCGTTGTCCATATGGAGTGCGACCGTAGTTACTTGACTGTAGGGAAATTCTTTGTTGAGTCGCTCGGCAATGTCTTCGGTTTTGTGTTGAACCGATCTCGCCTCACCCAACGCACTCGACCAGACGCCTGCGAACGAATAAGGTGACCAGATCGAAAGGAAACCAAAAGCTGCGAGCACTGCTCGGCACTTGTAGAAGGACACACTGATCGTTGAAAACATCTTGCTACTCCCAATCCTCGTTCGATTGCCATAGTGACTTGCTGCCGATCAGCAGTTGCCGATCACAGAATGCTTAAATACAAACAGCGTGCCAATTGGGCGAATTAGGTAAATTGCGGGAGAGAATGCGGGAGAGAATGCGTACTTTGGGTCGAAAGGCAGTAACTTCTAGAATTCGAGATACCTTTTTTACTTGGGGCCGCGCAGTCACTTGGATGACACAGTATTCATTTGGATTTCGGTTTTTGGATACGCGTTTAGGCGAGCGGCAGACAGAAGACTACCAGGCCGGGCCACCGTGTGGCACGCCCAAAGCGATTAGCGATGGGCGTGGAAAGTGTGGCAAATGACTCTAGCGATTCACCACGCCCTTCGTACCTCAGAGCGTGCCACCCAGTTTATAGGTAGATTTTAAACTGCCGCTCGCCTAAATGGCAAACGGGAATCGCAAACGTCCAAAAATCCTATGAATCAGGCAACTTGGATTCTTCCGCTTCGCTGGCTTCTTTTTCAAGTTCCCTATAGCGTTGAAGACATGTTTCAATGGCGGCCCGAAGTCGCTCCTGTGTGTGCGTTTGATGGCTCGCGTTCTCC
>JBBRJI010000672.1:0-3675 GCA_038219625.1 Pirellulales bacterium
ATCCGTTGTCCATCCGGGCCGTTGTCGCTTACAGCATTGTGCTTGGGTTGGTGGCCGTTTTAGGCCTCGTGCCGCGGGCGATCGTCGCGGCCGAACAGTCGGCGGCGGAAAAGGTCGAGCCCAAGAAGACGGTCGATCAGAAAGAGAAGAATGGCTTCGGCCGGTTCGTGTCCTTTAAGGACAGTACGCTGACGCTCGAAAACAACGCCGGCATACTTTTGGTCTGGACCAAGCTCGCCGAGAGCAAGAACACCGTCAAGTTCGACCCGGACGCCAACGAGTACAAGCCGGTGGACGGCACCGCCGCTGCGCTCCAGCAGGTGACGCCTGGGACGTACGTGATGGTCGGTGACAAGAGCGCATACGTCCGCATCGGAGCGAGGATAGATCGGGTCGCCGGCACGTTCGTCTCGTTCAAGGACAGCCGACTGCTGATGCTCGGCACGAATTTGCCGGAGAGCTTCTCGAAAAGGTACGGGAACTCTCTACAGTACAGCAGGTTCCGCGACGACGTGCCCGTCCAGGAGAGCGTCGACGGCGGCGAGTACAAATTGATCGGCACCGCCAACAAGATTTTAGGCGACGTCAAGGAGGGGACCGTCCTGACCGTCCACGGCGAAGGAGACGACAACATCACCCTCGTCCAGATCGGCGTCCAGAAGAAGAAGTAGTAGTCCACCGCTCCCATTCTCGCGGGCGAAGTCCACCCATCAATCCCGTGAGAGCGAAGGGAGCTGTCGAAACTTCGTATTCTTTCAGCCGGTGTTCTTCAATCCGGCTGCAATGCCGTTAATGCTTTCGAGTACGGCGGTCAATATCTCCTCGCGAGGTTCTGCACCAGATCGTAGTCGGCGCAACAACACAAGCTGAATAAAACTCAGCGGGTCGACGTATGGGTTGCGTCGTTCGATGGAATTCAGAAGCACGGGAGCACGTTCTAGCAAAATCTTCTGGCCAGTAATCTTTAGGATCACTTCAACGGTTCGCTGGTATTCACTTTCGATACGACTAAAAACGGTGCTACGAGTTCGTTCGTCCTGAACGAGTTCCGCGTATTGTCTCGCGATGACCATGTCAGCTTTGGCCAAGATCATCTGCGCGTTGTCAATCAGTGTTTGCCAAAACGGCCATCGCTGGTACATGGCAACGAGGGCTGCCAGATCATCGGGATTTTCCCTCAAATGCTCGGAGATGGCGCTGCCCAAACCGAACCAACCAGGCAACGTGTGGCGACTTTGCATCCAACTAAAGACCCATGGAATAGCTCGCAATTGGTCAATATCTTGAACCGTATTGCGACGCGCTGGGCGGGAGGCGATCTTCAGACTGCCAATCTCATTCAGCGGCGTTGCCTGTTCGAAGTAGCTTAAAAAATCGGGCGTCTCGTAAACCAAGTTACGATAGCTCTTGCAAGCCTTTTCGGCCAAGTGTTCGACCAGTCGTTCCCACCGCGGATCGTGCTGGTCGACATCGACGGCAAAACTACTACGAAGCAAAGCGTTAATCAATTGTCCCAAATGACGTTCGGCGATCGCCTTGTGACCGTAGCGATCCGAGATCACTTCGCCCTGCTCGGTGATGCGGAGTCGACCACCGGCCGAACCGGGCGGTTGGGCGAGGATGGCTTGATTGGCTGGTCCGCCGCCACGACCAACCGCGCCCCCACGACCATGAAAAATCTGCACGGAAACACCTGATTTGCGTTGCATCTCTTCAAGGCCGCGTTGAGCTCCGTAAAGCGCCCATGCGGATTGCAGGAATCCGCTTTCCTTGTTGCTGTCCGAGTACCCGATCATAACTTCCTGAACGTTACCGCGCAGTTCAACATGCTTTCGATAGATCGGCAAGTTCAGTAAGCGCTCGATAATCGTCCGCGGATTTTAGTGGATCGAGGGCTTCGAACAGCGGCGCGATGTTGATGCGACTGATCCCTTTTTCGGGATTGAACAGCCCCGCTTCTCGCGCCAACAAAAGAACTTCCAAAACGTGCGCCGGGTCCGTAACTCCACTGATGATGTAAGTCTCAATCGCTTCCGGAGCCTGCTGTTCCAACAGCGCCGAAATGGTGCGAAACGTCTGGATGACCTCGTTAGACTCTTCAGAAAACGGCAAGTGTGTCGGAATTAGCGGCCTGCGTTGTAATAGCTCTTGCCACAACAAATCAAATCGTTCGTCCGGCGTCAACCCTGCGTAATTCGGATGAACGCCACACCACGCAAAGACTTCGCTGACGGCAGCAACATGGCGGCCGCTATGCTGACGTATATCCAAGGTCAGCATATGAATACCAAACACTTGCACCAATCGAATCAATTCGCGTACGGTGCCCTGGGAAGCGCAGCGAGCGCCGACCGATTGAAGTTCATTGGCAATACTCTCCAAGTCGGCTTGCAACTGATTGCGATGCGTGTAAACGCCTGGCGGCAGTACCGGCTTTTCTTCGCTCCAACTTGGCGATACGGTACGGAAATGGTCCAAAGTGCGACGCAATTTAGCAGCGATATATCGACACTTGACGCGATAGGGTTCGTCGTCACGCGAGTTGCGAACGCGTCGCAAGTGGGCGTGATCGCTGGCCGAGGGAGCTCCAACTTGATGTGAATCGGCATGCAACGCCGTCTTGAACTCCGCACCCAACTCAACAAATTGCTCTGAATGACTCAATTGCTTACCGAGTTGATGCACCAGTTTCAAATAATGCCTCAGCAGCACTTCCTGCTGAATGCGAACGGTCTTGGCCGTCACATCGTGAGTCACAAAAGGATTGCCGTCGCGATCACCGCCGATCCAAGAACCGAATTTTAGAATCGCTGGAACATGGTAGCTTTTTGTTTGCGATTGAAACGCCTCTGGGTACACGGCGGCCATCGCATTTTCAAGTTGCCGATAGATGCGCGGAATGACTTCGAAAAGACTATCTTCAACCAACTCAAGACCTTGGCGAACTTCGTCGATGACGACTGGGCGATCCGAGCGAATGCTGCTGGTCATCCACATCGTTTCAAGTTGTTCGGCAATGTCCGCGATTGTATCTTCGCGTTCGCTGGGCAACAACTGCGTGAGCTCGAGTCGCGCGAGTTCCGAAGAGATCATGTTCAGTTTTTCAAGCACCGTCCTGCGACGCGCCTCGCTCGGATGAGCCGTGAAGACGCAACTGATCAGCGCACGTTCGAGCAATTCCGTAACTTGGTCGCTAGTGCAACCACGGTCACGCAATCCTGCCAGCGCCGCTTGTGGGCTCTCTGCCAGAGGCTCAGGCGCCGTATCTAGCGACCGCAACCGATTGGCTCTAACGCGCGCTTGCTGTTCCGCGAGATTCACGAGATCGAAGTAAATGCTGAAGGCGCGAATGAGAGTTCGAAGCTCCGGCAACCCCAGTTGATCTAGTCGCTCTCGAAGACACTTGGCTGCAGAATCCGAAGGAGTGGCGCGCAAGCCCTTCGCTGCGGATCGAATCTCTTCTACTAATTCGTATGCCTGTTCACCGGCGAGGCGACGAATGATGTCTCCGAGCAAACCACCCAACAAACGAATGTCTTCACTCAACTGACGCTGAACTTGTTGATTGATGTCGGTCATAAAGCAGTGATGGAACTTTCCAGAAGATCTTGTTTTTGCTTTCGCGGCGCGTCGGTTTCGTAACGATGTGCCGCTTGCGGTACTATGCAGCCGGTG
>JBBRJI010000673.1:0-3656 GCA_038219625.1 Pirellulales bacterium
TCCCCCGAGGCAAACAAGTAATCGCCCCGCAGGATCGGAGGTGCGATGGACATGCCATAGTCCGGTTTGAAGGGCTGTTCCCAAAAGACTTGGCCATTGGTTGGATTGAGACTAAAAATCTTTTCGGGACTCCAAATCAACAGTTGCGAAACACCTCCGTGTGAAATCAAAGCAGGTGGGCAATAACCAATTTCGTCACTGCTCAATGCTCGCCAAAGTTCTTTGCCTGTTTTGCGATCCAGTGAAACAACCAAACTCCCAGGGCCGCCAGCCACACAAATAAGTTGATCGCCAATCACCAATGGAACCGAAGCGTAGCCCCACATCGGCTTTTTCGTCTTGTACTCTTCGGCGAGCTGTTTTTGCCAGACAACCTTTCCATCTTTCTCGATGGACACGCAACACAAGTCACCTTCGGCACCAAGCGTAATAACCGTTCCATCAACCACTAAAGGGGCAGCGCGAGGGCCGCCTGGATAAGATAACGAATACTTTCGGTCGTACTGGTGCGTCCAGAGACTCTTACCCGTCTTGGCATCAATGCAAGAAACCCTCTCCTTGCCGGTCAGTCGGTCTCGACTACCCGCGTTGTTGGTGATTTTTCCTGACTCCAACTGGTAGTCGGATACAAAGACTTTGCCATTGGCAACGACTGGACTGGAGTAACCGTAGCTGACCGGCAGCTTCCATTTCAGAACTAGTCCGTCTTTTGGAATAGGTTTAGCCACGAAGCTTTTGGGAAGGCGACCGTCTCGCGTCGGGCCGTTCCATTGCGGCCAATCCTGGCCGATCGCGGGAATCGAAAAAGCAAACAAAAATACGATTGCCGAAGGGCATATTCGGAAAAGCGACATGGGTTACGAACCTCCAATGGAAAGCGAGGGAAACTACGTCGAGCTTAGCATATTCGCATCGAGGCTGCACGCACGAAAGGGTGCGGCGGAATAGAAAACTCCACAACTCCACAACCCTCAGCCCGTAAGCGTTGAGCTATGGCGATTTCCAATGCTCATTATTCGCAAAAACGGCCAACGAATTTGCGTTATCGGCTTTGACGTTGAACGCTAAAGGACCACGCATGCTGCCAACGGCCTTGATCGATTTCGAAGAAAACAGGGTCGCTACTTCGTCAAAGTACCATTGTCGCGTGTAACCCTACAGATAGGCAAACATGTTTTCGAACTGACCCTTGTTTATGCAATTCATGCAGGAGGCGTGGCAGACTAAGGCATCAAGGCAAAATGGTAGTTAAGGGACGAATTGTCCCTTGTCAGTTGTCTTTTGTTGTTCGTCATTCAACCACACAGCCATTCAATCGCTCACGCCTTTGTTCCCAATCGGGCATAAGCGATTGCAACAGGCGGTAGTAACCAGAGCTATGGTTGTGTTCCTTCAAATGACATAACTCATGAACAATTCTTGGAAGATCACTTTGGCTCGCTGCCTAAACCATTTGGTCACTATTACTTTGATTCGTGCATTGTTGGATGGGTCAGTTAGGCAGAATCGAGGGGGACACACCACTTCTGCATTCTAGTTGCCGCATGGCGGAATCAAAGCTCACAACAAAAGCGGTCAAGTCGCGGCCTTCTAGAGTAGACACCGCACGCGAAGCGACTTTATCCGTTCCCGCCCAGCAATATCGTGACTGACTGCGCAGACCTTTAGCCAGTACCATTAACCGATAAACTTGATTTGGTTCGATCAGAAGAGGACTAGCTTGTCGCAGCGAGCTGCCGATCAAGGCGTTTCAGATTGAACCGGCGTTTCGATATCAGACTCCGCATTTCGTACACATTCGTTGGAGCACCTGCTACCAAACTGAACAGTCGACCAAAGTCCTTGACCAGCAGTTTCCAATACCCCACATCGAGCTTCAGCCGCTCGAAGATTGATGGCAAGTCCATCGCAGTCGCGCCAGCCTTATCGGCTCGTGTGATGCGGGCGGTTTCGTCCAACAATTCCAAATAGTCGAGTGTTGACAGCGGCAAAAATCCTTATCGCTACAACGCTTGCCCGACCTGCTCGCACATGGCCCGATCGGATCATTCCTCTCGTCGATCGATAGCGACCTTGGAAAAATTCCCCAACTTCGCGATCTTGTTTGTTGGCTCTGGTACCAATGTTTTGGCAGAGCAAACGCATTCACCACGCGACATCGATTCGTTCGTTTTGATTATCGACGCCAATAGGCGAAAGCCGCCGAATTTACTTCGGCGGATCTTTTTAACACCCTGCGACTAACACCCTGCGATAGGTAGGGAACAAAGGTCATTTACCCCCGGTATGAAACCGGGGGCTTGCCGGGTGGTCTGTCGATCGTGGCGAGGTTGAATGTCAACTTCCCCCGGTGTAAAACCGGGGGCTTGTTTTCGATTCGTTCACTTTCAAAATCGATCGCGAGCGGAGGCATGGCCCCCTGCACCCCCGTTGCGCTTTTGCACGATTGAGGACAATCGTGCTACTCTCCGCTACGCCTGCTGGCTCCGCTGCCTTGACTCCGGAGGGACAAAAAAGGGGAGGGACATACCAGGGGACGCGGGTAATATTCGGATTGCAGGACATGTTCGGTTCGAATTGCGGCTTGGAGCTTCGACTGATTCAGCTTGCGTCCAGGTTTGGTAGTCGAGTTTTTCGATCGTTTTGGCTTCTTGCCGTTTTTGGCCGCCGCCAGCTCTTGAGCTCGCTCGAAAGCCGAGACGGAATAGGGCTGGTCGATTCTATTGGATTTGGAGAGTTCTTTGATCTTCTTCGTCAAATCCGCAATCGTTTTGTTGGCCAGGGCAAGTGCCATTGTAAGATTCTCGATACAATCGCATAGCGCTTCGATGTCAACCGGTTTGCCCTGTTTCACTGCTTTGCGTATTTCCTCTGCGTCCATGCAGAGTTCATAGCAAAAATCGTCGAACCAACGCTATGAGAATGCCACAAAATGGACAGCTACCTAACGGTACCGACGTCAGAGTTGGGACTATGCAAACATCTTCTGAGAAAAGTCTTTACAAGCCGGTTTACCGAACGTGAGTGATTACATCGCCTTGTGTTGCCGGCTTCCTTTGATCTTGTACTTCTGCATTTTACCGTACAACGTAGTTGGCTTGACATTCAACTCAGCGGCCGCGCCGTCTTTGCCGTAGACCTTTCCATGACACCGTCCTAATGCGCTGAGGATCGCTTGGCGTTCGATCTCTGCTAGCGACTGTTTGCTGGGATTCGTTCGTTGCGATTCAACTTCGGATAGATTGGCTGGCGACCCTTCGCCGGCTAGCCAAGAAGCGTCGATTCGCAGCGTGTCGCTTTGACTGACAATCAAGGAGCGTTCCACGATATTTTCGAGTTCACGAACGTTGCCGGGCCAATCATATCGCATCAGCGCGTCCATCGTCTGACGTTCTATCCGCGTGATTGACTTGTTCATCCGTATCGAGAACCGGGCGATGAAGTGATTCAGCAACGCTGGGATATCCTCTCGTCGCTCGCGAAGGGGGGGGACGTGGATCGGAAAGACGTGCAAACGATAGTACAGATCACTGCGAAAATGGCCGCCCTCGGCATACTTTTTTAGATCTCGATTGGTCGCGGCGATCACGCGAGTGTCAATTTCGATCGGTTCGTTACCGCCAACTCGTTCTATCAAACGCTCTTGCAGGACTCGC
>JBBRJI010000674.1:0-3651 GCA_038219625.1 Pirellulales bacterium
GGTTGAGCCATACGGCTAACGAGGGATTGACGCAGTTGCCGGCCGACGTCGGTCTCAAATGCAGCGTAGGGGCCACCTACGGCGGCGCCCAAGATCGTGACAACACCGACTGGTTTGCGAAGGAAATTCGAGAGCATTGGATGTTTTGCTGTTCAGCACATCCATGTGCATCAAGATATAGGTTTCGGACGGAAGCAATTGATTCGATCGACCACGAAGCCATTTCCAGTTGAATTTATTTTGTGAAGAGTTGACAGCAAAGCAACAGCAGTTCGGGATATCGCGACTGCACCGATGGTACGGGGACTTTTAAAACTCGACTCGGCGTTTCTTGCCCTCGAGGACAAATTCAGCATGGGTCCAATCGACATGTAGTTTGCATTCCGGGTCCGCGAACTCTCGAATCAAATAGCCCCGTTGGGTCGCGGGCGATTCCACGGGCGGCGTACGTTTGGAACGCGAAATATCAAACGGATCTAGAATCGGAGCGAGTTCCAAACTTTCACTAAGTCGGCGGTGATACCCGTTAACCGACAACTCGTGGTAGCGCAGATCGATTTTCTTGCGAGCCTGCCAGGTAGCATCCGCGTTGGTTTGGTGAAGCAACCAAAGTTTACTAAGCCAATCAATTCGCCCGAGCATCGTGCGCGGTAGGTTATCCTCGTCGTCCGTCGGATGCAATTGATTGAGCGTGGACTGCCATTGATCGAGGATCTTCCAGGCCTCGATCGGCACATTCGATTTGGATTGCAACATCTGACGTACGGATGCCGTATAAGCATGCTGTATATCCAAAGATGTCCATTGACGTTGTGAGCGGTCTGGCACACTGGATAGCAACATCCAGTCGCGCGCAAAGCGACCGATTGCGTCGATGGGATTCTTCAAACGGGGCACTTTCGGAATGGTTCTTTCAACTAAATCCAACACAAGCGCAGTGGCACCTAGTCGAACATATTGCGATTGTTCGCACATTCCTGAATCGCCAATGGCAATCTCAACTCGCTGCCTAGCCTGAAAGAGCTTGGTATAGTTTCCGAGAGACCATAATGGGCCTACGCATAGTCCCCGCAGCCATGAATCGCATCGCAACAATGGACAAGAACGACCGTAACTGCCAAAACCAATGACGGAATTGACGGTCGAAGCACGAGCACTGACCCAGAAACGGTTTTCTTTATCAAGATACCCCGCACCGTCGACAATACACCGCGATGCCAAAAAAGCCGTAAGGTGCCTTCGTTGCGACCTGAGTGCAAAGCAATAAATGTTTGCCCACAATAGAAACGCGAGGGGCAAATGCAAAATACGTAATCCAAAAGCACACAAAGAAACCCAACGTGGGTGAAGCAAGGTCAGTCGCAACCCTTTGGCAGGTCTAAGGCTTGCTGTCGATTTGCCCTCTTTAGGAACCGACCTCTGATACTTACGTCCCGTACGCCATACCGAGCCGATCACTTGACTCGCCAGCCAGATCAGGACAAACCAAAATGCAGCGAAGAAACGATAGGCAATGACAACAGGCAGCATGAGCAACAGACCCAGACGCCAACCAATTAAGTTGGAGCCCTTAGCAATGCACATCTCGTAAGACTCGTGTTGACCATAGGTATGACCATGGGCGTCCGCACTCCCTTTTAATAGGTGAGCGTCTTGATCGACAAACGTTTTGCTAACCATCTCCGAGATAAGCTTTTCCATTGCTATTTGATAACACAGCAATTCGCGTGGACTATGGCATTCCGGCGTTGCTGACTCCAACATCGCATGCTGAAAGCTTGATGAAGCCCCAGTCTCTAAGGAAATACATCCACCGTTTGCAAGAAAAAAACGGTGCGGGTTTCGAAAACTCGGAGCAATCGGGATTTCGAGTCCAAGACTCGTTATCAACCGATTGAAATCAAGAACGGACCCCAGGGTTGTGGCGCTGTGTTTGCAACGGATCGCGTACTCTGTCTCAACACCCATTAAACGTGACAGGATCGGACGATCATTCTCCGCTTTGATGCGTATTGCATTCTTCCAGATACTCGTTCGATTCCGACTCGCTATCTTTCCCAATCCAGATCACCGTACTTTCAATGGTTTTTTTCTCGGAACAACCAGCGTAACCATTTTCTTGGGACGGCACACTTTCGACCATCCAATGCTTTTGAGTGGGTGAACTTGGCAACGTGCCTTCGTTTTGATTTTGCATTTTGCGTTTTGCGTTTCGACTATTTGATTCATAACAACCTTATTGGGGAGCAAAGTGGAGTCGACGCCCGTAGTGGAGGTTGGAATCCAAATCGATCTTCCGATTATCATGTATAGGTCGCGAACAAATCAAGCATTTTGTAGGGCAGCCAGAACGCTTTTCTCGAAATCCAACGCTACGCACAAAGTCAATCTTTTCATTTTACCCCTTCTGAAATTTGGCGTTTTCGGTAATATCTTTGAAGATTAAAGCTTGGAAAGCAGGGTTCTTACTCTCAACGCTATCTGCGAGCCATTACTGGCTCCACCGACAAAGGTTGACTCGAACCAGACTTTCCCGAGTTCCTGCACCGTCCGAGTACCGTGCAGGCCATGGAATTTAGGTTTTCGACCCTTTGTATCTTGAAGAGGAACACATGAGCTCAAAAGAGCCCACGATCGCTATTTCTGCGCACCAAAACGATATCCACGAAGCCGATCTTGCGGAAGCGTCTCAACTGATCGATTCGCTTCAAATCGAAGATAGCGACGACAGACTCGGTGCTAAGGTTGCGGACGTAGAAGTTCGGTCGGAATTCGTTCCGCCCGCCATCGCCGAACCCAAAGCGCATAAGCACAAGATCAAAAGTCCCAAAACCAAACACTGCAAGGTATCGACTCGCAAGCGGTTTTCTCGCATGTGATCCATGACGCGGCCGGGCGTCCCAACGACAACATGCACACCGCGTTGCAACGCATGGATTTGGGTGGAGTAGGCTTGACCTCCGTAGATTGGAGCCACTCTCAAGCCACGCATGTGTTGAGCATATCGCTGAAAGAACTCGGATACTTGGATTGCAAGTTCACGGGTGGGAGCAAGTACCAAAACTTGCGTGGCTGGATTTTGGATATTGATGCGGCTCAGGAGCGGCAAGGCGAAAGCAGCCGTTTTGCCCGTCCCTGTTTGCGCTTGTCCGAGCACATCGCGGCCTTCGAGCATGGCGGGAATGGTAGCGGCTTGAATTGCCGTTGGGTGTTCGTAGCCTGACGTTAACAGCGCGCTACAGATTTCCGCTGGCAAGTTAAAATCAGCGAACTTGACGCGAGTGTCTAGTTCCAGGTCGCCCGAACCTTCATCGTCGCCTGATGCTTCGTCGCCGTGTTCTTCGTCACCGTGTTCTTCGTCACCGTGTTCTTCGTCACCGTGGATTTTGTCACCGTGGATTTTGTCACCGTGGACTTGTTTCACATCGCCTTCGGAAGAGTCCTCATTTGGTGGATTCCCGATGGATTCCTCGTGTTGAGAGGAAACCTGCATTACCGGCGCAACTTCCGCTGGCGGCGCTTTGGTTTTTGGGTTTTTGATCTTGTGCTTAGGCGCTTTGGGTTCGGCGATGGAGGGCGGAACGAATTCCGACCGAACTTCTACGTCCGCAACCTTAGCACCGAGTCTGTCGTCGCTATCTTCGATTTGAA
>JBBRJI010000675.1:0-3648 GCA_038219625.1 Pirellulales bacterium
CGATTGAACCAGACCACATCTGGCAATGCTCCCGTCATGGTTTTTCTAGCGATCCCGAAAGCATCTCTAGGACGAGTCAATGTCTCAACCAATAACGGGGACGATCGATCTCGTTATATCGGTATCAAAAGAGAGTTGGACAACGAGAGTACGGGAACGAGTCCGCAAGAAATTGGACTCTTGCAACTGAGGCACAGTATCCTCTTTTCCACGGACGAATTGTCTGGATTTGAAGTTGTTCCGTTGCTCCGACTGATTCGAAGCGCGTCGGATGGTGCGAAGTTTCGTGTGGATCCAAACTACTATCCACCTTCGATCTCAATACAGGCTTGGGGGGAACTCGCGACGCTCCTACGCGATCTGCGCAATTTCCTGGGCAGCCGAATCAAGACGATGGGAAGCATTATTCAGGACAAGGGTATCTCGCTTGCCACGCAAGTCCAGGGTGATTTGGAGAAGATACTGCTCATGCACGTACTCAACGAGTCTTATGGCGAGCTGTCTTGCTTGGCATTTGCATCGGGGGTACATCCACTTGTCGCGTATACTTCCCTCTGTTCCATCGTTGGGCGCTGCTCGATCTTCGGACCGACCTCTGCAATCGAGGAGGTGCCCAAGTACGACCACGACGATTTGGCTTTCATTTTTCGCTGGGCGTGCGACCAGATTCGCAAGCTGGTCAACGCGGTGAAAGAGGACGAATGCATTCAACGGCCGTTTATTGGGGCCGGAAAAGGGATGCATGTCGCTTTGGAACCGGAGTGGTTTGGGCCCGAATGGGATTGGTATTTTGGCGTTAGTCCGGTCAATTTCAGTGTCGAGGAGTGTTACCAATTGCTGAAAGAATCGTTAGATTGGAAGTTGGGCGCGTCCGACAAAGTCGAGCAATACATGACGCACCGGCAACCTGGTTTGAAACTTCGAGGGGTGCGAGAATTGCCGCGGGGCCTATCCAATCGTGGCAAATGGGTCTTTCTGCAAATATCATTAGATAACGAACCATGGAAGCAGGTACAACTGTCTCAAACGATGGCCATGCGGGTCCGAACGGAGCAAATCTCCAATTTGGATTCGCTTGAGGGGAATCGACGGCTCCACGTGACAGTCGGGGGCCAAGCGTATGGCCTGGAGTTCGCAATATTTGCAGTCAAAAAACGAATTTAAACGAGCCCTAGAGCATTCATGCAATCAGAATTTGCCAGCGCAGTCGATCCTATTTTTGTGGCTGCGTTACGGTTGGAGTCTCGCATTGAAAATCGCGATCGGATCGTCACCGCAGATGAGCGCGCGATCCTCATTCGAAAGATCGAGGAAGCCGAAGCCAAGCTTGGACTGCGGGAGGAATGGAAGCTTTCTAAATATGCGATTTGCGCATGGATCGATTCCAAACTGATTGAGATACCGTGGCAAGAGAGCGGCTGGTGGAAAGACAATTGCTTGGAAAAGAAATTCTTTGGGACCCGAGATGCACACGAAGAGTTTTTTAAGAAAGCCCTTGATGCAGGCAGTCTCCCCAGCAAAAACGCGCTGGAGGTTTTTTACCTAGCGGTCGTTCTGGGGTTTCGAGGGTTTTACGCGAATAGCGACTTGTCCTATGGTCGGCAGATGGCTCAGAAGCTGCGCGTACCCGATACCATCGAAGCGTGGTCGCGAGAAGTCGTTCGAACGCTGCACTTCCGGCAAGGGCGACCGAACATCCCCGGTATTATTCAGACCGGTACCACCGCGAAACCGCTCAATGGCAAATTGATGCTAATTTTGTATTCCATGTTGGGTTCATTGCTCGTGGCTATTGCCATCGCATGTTTTGTCTTCATTTATATTAAGTAGCCTCACATCATGATGAGCTTTCTCTACGCCTTTGTCCATACCATTACGACTCCGATTCGTGCGTTTTACTACGTCCTATCCGAACTCAACCCTGGATTTAGCGCAGTCTCTCGCTGGTCGTTGGCGTTCAAATGGGCTTTGCTCTCCCTAACGTTCTTACTGATCATTTGGTTTGCCGCATTCATCAAGCATTGGCTGGATGTTGATCGAAGTGCCATGGACTGGTTGAAGTGGGATTTGATCGCTCTTCCATTCCTATGCGTGATTCCGTTCCTTGTATTTTACTTCGTGAAATTCTTGATGATGGTAGAGGTGTCGCGATACCCCGAAATCGATCGTATTTGGACCGAGAGCATTCGCGACGCGGCCAACAAAGGCATCTTTATTACGAGTACGCCTTTGTTCTTGGTGTTAGGTGTCAGCAAACAGCGAGAGGCTAGTACGGTGGTCAATCTTATGGGGCTGGACTTCACGGTCCACTTCCCTTCCGCTGGCGAGTCCCCCATCTCGGTACACGCTTGCAGTCAAGGATTCTTTGTCTTTCTGAATCAATGCAACTGTGTTTCCCGACTCTCAATGGCCTCTACCGTCGCTTCGGTTTCGAGTCCCATCAAGGAAGCCTCTGGGATTCCGCCGACGGAGGTCAGCGGAACGATAGATGCGAACCAGTTTGGAGCAATGCGGTTTCCGATGAGCGACTCTGCCGCAGCTTCGCCAGTAGCCCATTCCTCGCCAATCCAACCAGGAGGGACCATGTTGCTCGACGAAAGCCAGGACATGTCGGAACTTTGGAAAACCGCAGTTACGTCGAAACAACTGGCGTCCCAAGATGTTGTCGACTGTGAAGACAGAATGCGCCATGTTTGCAAACTCATCAGGAATTCTCGTCTACCTCTGTGTCCAATCAATGGAATCGTATCGACTTTGCCGTTTGAATTGGTTGAATCCTCCAGCGGCCAGCTTCAAATTGCGATTCAAAAAGACCTGACGATTCTTAGGCAAGAATTGCAGGTTCGATGCCCGAACACCGCCTTGGTTACCGGCATGGAATCCGAAGATGGCTTCATCGAACTAATCAAACGCTTGCCCCCAAGTCAATCGAGCGAGAATCGTTTTGGAAAGGGATGCGATCTTTGGGTCGCCCCGGAGGCAGGTAGGTTGGATGCCATCGCTATTCATGCGACGGCCGCCTTTGAAGATTGGATCTACATGCTCTTTCAGGAGGAGAATGCGCTCAAAAAACAACACAATTCTCGGTTGTTCATGATGCTGTGTCGTGTGCGGGGTGTTTTTGCGGAGAATCTCCGTTCGGTTATCTCAAGAGGCTTCGGTTATGATCCCAAAATTGAGCCGCACTTAGCATACGAACAATTCTTGTTCGGCGGATGCTATTTTGCTGCCACAGGATCTGGACCGACTCAACAGGCGTTTGTGAAAAGCGTCTTCGCCAAGACTCTGCAACAGGAAGGAGAACTCGAATGGGCTCCCGCAGCAAGACGCGTCGACAATTACTATCATTTCTTGGCAAACCTAGCCGCGTTGTGTGGGACGATTGCTTTGATCGCGATTGCAGCCATGTTGGTTCACAGATTTGCAATTATGCCGGGACAAGACCTATCTGTTCAATAGATAGGAGTTGAACGCAGCCCGAAGGTCGGTGCCGCTCGCGGAAAGTACCCATCACACTCCGTGTGATGTTGCCTCAGAAATCACAGGTTTTTAACCGCGGAAATCACACGGAGTGTGATTGGTACTATAAAGTCACAGCCTCTGAGCGTGCCACCCAGTTTTTAGGTAGCTTTCAAACTGCCCCTCGCG
>JBBRJI010000676.1:0-3647 GCA_038219625.1 Pirellulales bacterium
GTGTTCTGACCGACCCAAGCGCATCGGTTCCCGAAGTGCATTTGCTTTCCAATGGCCAATACCATGTCGCTATAACCAGTGCCGGGGGTGGTTACAGCCGATGGCGAGGTCTTTCGATCACACGCTGGCGGGAAGATCCAACACGCGATTGTTGGGGGAACTTTTGCTTTGTTCGGGACTTGGATAACGGAGCGCTCTGGTCGACGTCTTGGCAACCGACTGCGGCTATTGCCAAAAAGTACGAAGCCATCTTCACGCAGTCTCGCGCTGAGTTTCGGCGAATCGACGAGCAAATTGAGATGCACACAATGATTAGCGTGGCCTCGGAGGATGACTTGGAAGTGCGCCGAATCAAGCTCACGAACCGTTCAGATCGAGTTCGAAGGATTGAACTCACGAGTTATGCCGAAGTGGTACTGGCTCCGCAATCACACGACGAATCCCACCCTGCCTTTAGCAATTTATTTGTCCAGACCGAATTGCTGCCATCCCGGGGAGCCATTCTTTCTACTCGCCGCCCCCGTTCCGCCGAAGAGCAACCGCCATGGATGGTCCATATGATGACATCGACAGGTACACAAGTCGATGAAACGTCCTTCGAAACCGACCGGATGAAGTTCGTTGGCCGAGGTAAAACGATCGCGTCTCCGACGGTATTCCGAAATCGCAATCCACTTTCCAATAGCTATGGAGCAACGCTCGACCCGATTGTAAGCATCCGAAAAATTGTCCTTTTGCAACCCGATGAGACGGTCACGGTCGATGTCATAACCGGTGTGGCGGAATCCAAAGCCATCGCGACTGGAATGACGGAAAAATACAGCGACGCGAGCCTTGCAGACCGCGTCTTTGATTTGGCATGGACGCGAGGCCTAATCTTGTTACAGCAACTCAACGCCTCCGAAGCGGATGCGCAAGTGTACGGACGACTTGCTGGCTCCATCATTTATGCCACCGGGTTGCGGCGAGCAAAAGCAAGTGTCCTCATCCAAAATCGCCGCGGGCAATCTGGTTTGTGGAGCTACGGCATTTCCGGTGACCTGCCAATCGTTCTCGTTCGAATCCGTGATCAAGAAAACTTGGAAATAGTTCGTCAATCCGTTCGCGCTCATGCGTATTGGCGAATGAAAGGCTTGAGCGTCGATCTGGTCATCTGGAACGAAGACGACTCAGTCTATCGACAGTCCCTACAGGAATCGATCTTGGATATTGTTTCAGCCAGTCCCGAGGCCGCTCTGATAGATCGTCCCGGAGGGGTTTTTGTCAGGCGTGGCGAACACATGTCTGAGGAGGATCGGGCATTGCTTCAAACGGTTGCGCGCATTGTGCTTCAAGACGATGCCGGTACCTTGATCGATCAAGTCAATCGGAGGGTTCGCCCAGAGATCGCCATGCAACGCTTCCGGCCAAGCAATGCAAAATTGGGACTTACGCCGACCCAAGACGCAGTAAAAAAACAGGACTTGGAATTTGACAACGGGTTGGGCGGATTCAGTCGAGATGGTCGAGAGTATGTGGTGACGCTCAAGCCAGGCATGGCAACTCCTGCTCCTTGGGTAAATGTGATTGCAAACTCGAAAATCGGTACGGTTATTTCCGAGACTGGCAGCGCATATACCTGGGCGGAGAACAGCCACGAATTTCGGTTAACGCCGTGGAACAATGACCCTGTGTCCGATACCGCTGGCGAAGCCCTCTATTTGCGAGATGAGGAGACCGGAAAGTACTGGTCGCCGTCGCCGTCGCCTGCTCGTGGAGGAAAAACCTACATCACACGACACGGGTTCGGATACAGCATTTTCGATTACGCCGAAGATGGCATCACGACGGAGTTGTGCATTTACGTCTCCATAGATGATCCGATCAAGTATGTCAGACTGAAAGTTACCAATAACTCAGGGCGACAACGGAGCCTTTCTATTACTGGCTATTGGGAATGGGTTTTAGGAGAGGTCCGGAGCAAATCGCTGATGCACGTGTCGACCGAAGTAGATCCCGTTACCAATGCGATTTTCGCCAGAAATCCCTATAGTCCTGAATTTGGTGACCGACTGGCATTTGTGGATTGCAGTGAATCCAGCCGCACGATTACTTGTGATCGAACGGAGTTTATCGGCCGAAACGGTACTCCTTCCAATCCAGCGGCTTTGAGCCGGACGAAACTATCGAATCGCGTTGGTGCTGGCCTCGATCCTTGTGCGGCCATACAAACACAATTGACCATTGAGGACAATCAAGAAAAAACCGTCATGTTTACACTCGGGTCCGCCAAGAATGAGGAAGAAGCCCGACAGCTCATTCTAACGACGCGTGGAATCCAAAATGGCTACAAGGCGCTGGAGGACGTGTGGCACTATTGGAGCCAAACGCTTGGTGCTGTGCATGTTGAAACGCCTGATGCGTCTATTAACTTCTTAGCCAATGGGTGGCTCATTTATCAAACGCTTGCATGCCGCATGTGGGCTCGGTCTGGTTTTTATCAATCGGGGGGTGCATATGGCTTTCGCGATCAACTGCAGGATGCGATGGCACTCATTCACGCTGAGCCCGGTTTGTTTCGCGAGCAGATTCAGCGGGCTGCATCCAGGCAATTCCGCGAGGGCGATGTGCAGCATTGGTGGCACCCGCCTGTCGGACGAGGCGTTCGAACTCACTTCTCCGATGACCTGTTGTGGTTGCCATTGTCGCTTTGTCGGTACGTTCGCATTACAGGCGACACCGGTTTGCTCGACGAGCAAATTCCTTTCTTGAGTTCGAGAGCATTGCATGCGGATGAAGAAGCAAACTATGAGTTACCTCAAATTTCAGACGATATCGGATCGGTGTACGAACATGGGTTGCGGGCAATCGATCGAGCCATGCAATTTGGAACGCATGGCTTGCCGCTAATGGGGTGCGGAGACTGGAACGACGGAATGAATCTAGTCGGCCAGCACGGCAAGGGAGAGAGTGTTTGGCTTGCCTTCTTCTTGTACGACGTGTTGAACCAGTTTGCGATCCTGGCTAGGCAACGAAACGATGGTCCAACCGCAGATAGGCTTGAGATTGAGGCGGGACGATTGCGAGGCAACATTGAGCAATCTGCCTGGGACGGGAAATGGTATCGTCGCGCCTATTTTGATGATGGAACACCGTTAGGCTCAGCCGAGAATAGCGAATGCCAAATCGATTCGATTTCACAGAGTTGGTCTGTGTTGTCTGGTGCTGGAACACAGGAACGTTCAGCGATTGCTATGGATAGCCTTTATCGTCGGTTGGTCCGAAAGGAGGATCAATTGATATTGCTGCTCGATCCACCATTTGACAAATCCAATCTCAATCCAGGGTATATCAAGGGCTATGTGCCGGGCGTTCGTGAGAATGGTGGACAATATACGCATGGAGCCATTTGGACTGTCATGGCGTTTGCGGAGATGGGACAGACCGATCGTGCCTGGGATTTGTTTTCGATCATCAACCCCATTCACCATGGATCCACAGCCGAGACTATCGCCAAGTATCGCGTGGAACCGTACGTGGTAGCTGCCGATGTCTATGGAGCGGAACCCCATGTCGGGCGAGGTGGTTGGACTTGGTACACAGGTTCGGCAGGTTGGATGTATCGTCTCATTATCGAGTCGCTGTTGGGACTGCAGTTGGATGTGGAC
>JBBRJI010000677.1:0-3645 GCA_038219625.1 Pirellulales bacterium
TGAAAAAAATGCTTCAAACTCCCGAGGCAAAAGAACTCGAGTACACGGGACTTGGAACTGGATATTATCGAATAGGCTTAGCGATGCTTCGGCAAAACAAGCCGATCGAAGCAAACCTGGCTTTTAGACACTGCGAATCCCTTCGTGCAAAAGCTTACTACGATCGGATGGACGAATTGGATGAGAACAAAAAGGCCAAGGGGCTCGTACCTTTTCGAATCGACTGGATGATCGTACAAGCTAGGCTTGGATTGACGGAAGCTACGCTTGCTTCCGCCAAAGAGTTAATTGCAATTGCAAATTCTGCAACGGAAGCAGATGGGGAGAGTGGGCCGATGTCTATTTTCAAACAGACGGCTGCATCGCTAGGAATGCTCTCCAGCACGCAGATCCAGACGAACCCTTCCGCCGCATCTAAATCTCAACGGCGAGCAATGGAACTCTTGGAAAAGGCAATCGCTGCTGGCTACCGAGACTTGGAGTATTTGCGAACCGATCCAGATTTTGATTGGCTTCAAAATGAGCCGTTGATGAAACAGGCAGAGACGATGATAAACAACGCGAAATCGCCGGAAACGCCGGAAACGATAGCGAAACCGTGAACAGCATAAATCGCCTAGTGCTTCTTCCATGCTAAACTTTGGGGCAGCGGAACTCGCCAAGAGTTTCGGTGGCTTTGGGGCAGCGGAATTCGCCAAGAGTTTCGGTGGCTTTGGGGTAGCGGAACTCGCCAAGAGTTTCGGTGGCATGGCAAATTGATGGATGAGCAAAAGGAATCTTGCCGCTTGGCGGGTTAAACACATGCAAGTTTTCGGCACTTCCAACCAAATTCAATGCGGCACTCTTGCCGCTATTTGTTTGTTGGCTACTGCGACCGCTGATCAAGGATTCGGCCAATCTAGCAAAGCCCATCCATGGTTGGCCGAGGCGCCCGGAGAGATCGTGCGATTGGTCGATCGTGGCAATGTCAAAATTGTCGTGGACGATGAGCGCATTCGAAAATCCAGTAAGACCGCTTTAACTTTCTTTCAATTCGTCGTTGATTACGATTTCAAGTTCCGCCACCAAGTGCTAGGTTATGACCAAGAGTCACGCGTTTGGAAGGCAAAAATCATGGCATGGATCGACCAACCCAAGGTCAGGCTGGATCACACCATATGCATTCAGTCCAACTTCGCCCCGGCTTCGCCTTGGGAATCGAAATTGCTACGACACGAATTCGACCACGTTGCCATCAGTACCGATCCTCGTATGCTGAAAATAATCAAACGTGAACTTCAACAACGTCGACAATGGGTAGGGAAATGGGAGCAGAACGGCGCTCCAACGGAACAGGATGTTCGGAAGAATATCTTCGAGGCAATCACCGCAGAAGTGAAATCGCTTGAGCAACTTGTGCAATCTCAGTACGACTACTTGGACCAAGAATCGAACCAGGGTCTGTCGGACATCAACAGTCGGAAGGATTTTTTTAGACGCCTGTATACCGTCGAAGGGCTTGAGCGATGCAAATACGTTTTCGACGATGGAATGCGAGAGTTCCTGAAAGAGAAGTTATCCAATACGGCGAGTCAAAAAGAAGTTGATGGACACTATTTGTTTCTGACACCCTAGGTGGATTGACTGACTATTTGCCGATACAAAAACGGCTGAAAAGCGCGTCGAGAATGTCGTCCGTATAAACGGTACCTGCGACCAACCCAATTTCCTCGAGCGATAGTCGTATCTCGCTGGCAATCACCTCGTCTCCTCGCTGAAAGGTGGCTGCTTCTTTAGCATGCGACAGTGCTTGAACCGCGTTGCTAAGCGAAGCCTTGCATCGAGCCGCTGTGAGCGGAACGACTTGATTGACCGTCTCCATTTTTGTTGCTGCCCACTCTCGCAGTGCATTCGAAATACAGTCTACGCTTGAACTGTGAAGCGTACTGATCGAAAACTCGCGGTCGTATTTTCGTGTCTGCGTACGACCACAGGATTCGAGATCGCACTTTGTGTGAACCAGCCAAACTGAGTCATGAGCCCGTTCCCCCTGCCATTCCTGGGATTGCGAATCCGCGATGGACAAACAGTACAAAACTAGGTCCGCGTTTTCGATTTGCTGACTGGTAAAGCCCTGTGCCAGGGCTCGCGGCGATTCGCCGTCGGCCTCTTCAAGTCCTGCTGTATCCAAAATGTCAACAATGGCATCGTCCAGGTCCAAACGTAATCGAACATAATCACGCGTCGTACCTGGCTCAGGACTGACGATTGAGACATGCCGTTTGGCCATCGCGTTGATCAGAGAGCTCTTGCCAGCGTTCGGAGGTCCTACAATGGCGACTTGCAATTGAACCGTCTGTGCAGCACGGGCTTCCATCTGAGCGAGTAAGTCATTCACGACACCGATGGCATCCTCGAGTCGAATGATGATTTGCGACTGGCTGATGAATGATATGTCCTCCTCGACAAAATCCAACCCAGCTTCGATATCCGCGAGCAAATGAACAAGCGACGTTCGCAATTGACTAAGTGGCTCGGAAAGTCCGCCCGCAAGTTGCGATAGTGCAACGTCGAGACTTCGATCGTTGGCGGCATGGATGACTCCCAGCACGGCTTCGCATTGAGTGAGATCCAGTCGTCCTGCCAAAAACGCTCGTAACGTAAACTCGCCTGGCTGTGCGAGGACCGCACCCTTTTCAATTAAACGGGACTGTATCGATTGCAGAATGATGGTGTTACCCAAACAATGCAATTCGACCGACGGCTGGCCAGTATAACTCCGGCCATCTGGCCAAACAAAAACATCCACGTCGATTGAACCCAGCGTTGGCAATTCTATCGTTTGCTGCAATCGCGTAGCTCGCGACAGGCGCCAGGGTTGACTAGAATCGTGACCGCAAACTCTTGCAACCACGGCTACCGAATCGGGACCTGAGACTCGGATCGCACCGCGGAATGCACCCTCCGCGCCCGTTGCGATGGCGCAGATGGTGGACTCGGTATCGAATCTCATGCGTCGATGAACTTGTATTTCCCAGGCATTCGGATCTCGACTTCCGGTGCTGGGCCCCAATCCGGTCTGTCCGGCCCTAGCTTCAATTCGCTTGCCAATACATCATCCCATTTGATGATCTGGCCTGAATAAGCAGCTTCGCGCCCCATGATGGCCATGAGAGTGCTCTTGCACATGTAGTCGCCATTATTGATCGGCTTGCCTTCCCGAATGGCTTTCATGAGCGCGACGTGTTCGAGTTGATACATGCTCGGTTTCTTGCCTTCGAATTTCCAATTCGTTTCACCCTTGATCTCGTTGGCCAGGACACGTGCAGTACCCTTGGTTCCGTAGATAAAGTCCTCGGTCTGACTGAAGCATCCAGCCATTTGTCGAGTGGAGGCAAAGCATCGGGTTCCATCTGCCCATTCATACACAACAGAGAAATGATCGTAGATCTCACCGTACTCAGGTTGTGTCCGCACTTGCCGCCCGCCCATACCGTAGCATAGGACTGGTGGGACATCGTTATGAAGCCACATGGCTTTGTCTAACGAGTGAATAAACTGCTCGACATAGTGGTCGCCGCTAAGCCATTTGTAGTACAACCAGTTTGCCACTTGATTGTGCATCGGCGTCCAATCTGATTTCGGTGTTCGACTCCAGAGGGTTCC
>JBBRJI010000678.1:0-3626 GCA_038219625.1 Pirellulales bacterium
CACAAAAATGGTTTCGCGGCAGTCGAAGAAGGGATACACTGAGTGACGTCCATGCTTGAGGCTCCTTGGAAAGACTTTAGATCCCTTCTATTGGAGTCTCGAGCAGGACATTATGAAATCATTGGCACTCAGGTCTGCTCAATGAATTCCGTAAATCAAATTCGCTAGCAAATCAATGTGCCCGAGTTATGATGGATGTCTGTTTTCGGCGATGCACATTTTTATGAAGGCTCATCCGGTGTTTTGGGGAGGTCTGAAAACCGGTCCGCAATAACTTAGCTGGCTTTCGGAAACCCCGTGATTCTGCATGAAAAATCAATTGAAAACATGATTTTACCCTACATGATTTTGTCATAAGTATTCAAAGCGATTATTTCAGGAAAAAATCATGGTTGGTAAAATCATGAAGCGGGTGACAGTCAGATAATTGAAAACGTTACGATTGAGAACCTCCCCGGTTTGCCGGAAGAGCCTATCGTTAATCGCTGACAACTATTCTCAACGAGAAAGAAGGAGATTGCGGATGAATGCTAATCTGACGGATATTACGCTCGTCGTGGACCGAAGCGGTTCCATGCAACAAATCCAAGACGACGCCGAGGGTGGCGTGAATGCATTTATCGCCGAGCAGGCCACGCAACCTGGTGACGCATTGTTAACCCTTGTGCAATTTGATACGGAGTACGAGTTCGTCCATAAGGGAGTGCCAATCCGCAAGGTGCCCAAATATAAGCTTGTCCCCCGTGGCGGAACGGGGCTATTGGACGCAGTGGGACGGGCCGTCAATGAAACCGGCGAACGTCTAGCCAAAATGGATGAGAAAGATCGCCCGGGCTTAGTCATCTTTGTCGTGATGACCGATGGCCAAGAGAATTCGAGTAAGGAGTTCACCAGATCCCAGATCAAGGTGATGATTGAGCGACAACAAAGCGTGTACAACTGGCACTTCACCTTCCTGGCTTCAAACCAGGACGCATTCGCTGAAGCGGATGGAATAGGTATCCGAGCGGCCGGCGCTGCAAACTGGGCCATGGACAAGGCACGGGCCACCTATCAGGTGACAAGCGAAAAAGTAGCACGCATGCGTGCTCAACGAGGCAGCGGTCAGACGGTAGTCAACGATTTTACCGAAGAAGAACGAGAAAAGATGAAGTAGCTTTGGTATCTTCTACGGAACCCACAGAGAAATGCCCTTATCGAGGGGTCATTTTGAGTGGCATCCGATGCAACTATGCGAGAGTTTTGCGGTTGGCGCCGCAGCCAACCACTGGTTTGCTTTGGTCGCATACTCGGTGTCTGGGAGTTCCTTTGCAAGAGCCTCAAGTTGCTCCTTCGATTTATCGATCTTGCCAAGCAAGCGGTAAGTGTCTGCCAGTCCCATTCTCAGCTCGCCCCGAGGGTGTGTCCCAAGATCGTCAAGATTCTTCTCCTGCTTTTTGTAGATGAACTCGAAGTCATCAAGAGCAATTTTTAGTAGGGGGGCGCTCATCGCGGGGGGCGCATTCCGAGCCGACGGCAACAGCACGGCAGCGCGAGGAATCCGGACACCCACATTGTCTGGCTCTAACTTGACCGCTTCGTCCATGTCCTTGAGCCCTGAAGTCCAAAGCGGAAACGCTTGTACCGGATTGTTTTTCCCAAAGAGCTGACCCGCTTGAAAAACCCGAATCGCACCCCGCCAAACCATCGCCTCGGCATTCTTCGGCTCTTCCTTGAGCGCCTTGTCGCATTCAGCGGCACCGCGCTTCAATGAGTCATCGTCTCCTGAGAATCCAGCGAAGATGTCTTCTCTGACGACCAAATCAAATCGTCTTTTTTCCGACTTTTTTTCCGAACCGTCTTCGCTATCCTGCGGTACAAAAGCCAGTAATGGACTCGCTGAACATGCTATGCTGACGCTCGCAAGAACCCAACCACGTACTTTTTTCATAAAATGCTTCCAGAGTTTGAAGATGCTTTGACGACAGTGCTAGTTCGCCTTTGGGAAGTCAATCTTGGAATCCCACCCGTCCTTTGATTGGAAGACCGCCTAAGAGATCACAATCTGTGATCTCAAAAACTGCTATCCGATTTTAAACGCAAGTCGCTCCAACATGCCCTGTTTTCGGTTACCATTATGGTGGAGGCGACCTTAGTGCAATTGAGGCGATTACCAGGAAGGGAAACAGCGATTGGCTGCGGAAATGCAAAAAAACAAAGTCGGAAATGACGGACTAGAAATCGTGCGTGACTTGCGAGCCGAGATCGAACGCCTCACAAAGATCGCGAGTCTGCTTCTCATTCTGTTCGTTGGGCAGCAGCCGGCCGAGGCGGATGATCCTAATGGTTCTGCATCCGTGCTCGGAGTGGCCATCGTTCCACATCGCGTCGAAGAGAGCATGCGCTACAGGCGACCTCGTGATCCTTCGTCGGCAGCGAGAGTGCAATTGTTTATGTTGGGGACCGCGATTCCAGGAAAATTTGATGGAAAATCGCCCGCACAGCTCTTGGAATCTGGCGATTGGGCTTGGCATGATATGTCCGCAGCGGTGAAGCCTCCACCGGGGGCGATGACCGTTTGGTCCTTCAATGGAAAGTCTTCTCGTTGGGGAGTCGGGCAGGAGTTTCAACTTGCCGCCGATGGGCTTGCCGAAACAACCGTCAAGATTTCGGAGCCGCGGCGTTGGATCTCGGCGGTAACATTTCTCTCCAGCGACGAACAAGTGCAACCAGATACGATTGTCGTCCACGTAGCGAATGAATCGAATGACGATTTGACCATTTCCGGCATGCGGCTTTGGCTACCGAAGAGTAACGCAACATGGCAAGTCCTGTGGCCACAGTCGATGCAATCGGTTCGCTCGTCGGTCCCTTCGAAAGATCGCGGTTTCATAAAGCTAACGACTGAGAAGTTACCGCTCACTTATGCAGCTTTAGAACTGCAGACCAGCGAAGGATCACTATGGACTCATTTACGCATCAAACGAGAATCGTTCGACATAAGTGGAGGCTGGGTGAATGATACGCTCACGCACGAACCCTATTTGAAGCTGCTAAAGCACCTGCATGTCAACACTGGGCAAATTGATCGTATCGAAGGTTATACAGACAATCCATCCCTTTACGATCGCTACCCGATCAAACTGTTCAATCGGCTTTGGCCGCTCGAGCAATGGGATACGGATGCCTTGCTTCCGCGCATTCACGCGGTCGAGTTCATCGGTGAGCCGCAGTATGGCGGAGGACGACCGGTATCGCCTCAAGAGGTTTTTGATAAGCTCTATCCTTATCGCGTCAGTCGCCTGCCCACATCAGTGACGTTAAGTGACGAACGCACGTGGCGGTGGTACGCAGGGCTCTCGGACTATCCGCACTATGATGCGTATCGTGTCGTGGCACCGGCAGCCGATGCATGGCGTGAATACGATCGCTGGGGCGGGGAACGCATCCGCTGGGGTGCTCCCCTTGAAACCATCGGTGACATGTGCCGTTCACTGCGAGAGCTGAATCGCCCGGTTCCTTGTGCTTACTGGTCGCAGGGTCCACACGACGGTTGGGGAAGTGGAGTTCTGGGTGGAGGACGTTCACGGCGTTCTCCCACTCCCGACGAACTTCGATCGCAGGCAATGCATGCCATTTCCAGTCGG
>JBBRJI010000679.1:0-3594 GCA_038219625.1 Pirellulales bacterium
TGTTCAAGGAGTAGCAATGGAGGCCAAACGCAAGGTCTTTAATTGCCCGGTCACACCGCGAAGTTGGATCGCCATGCGTCGTCCCTTGCTGTCCGCCAAGATGATTTGCGCCGTGGTGCACGAACCGTCCGGGTAAAGCAAAAGGGGTGAGGAAAGCCCGGACCCATCACCCTGAGATGAACCCACGTCGGTCGGAACAGTTCCGCCCGCCTGCTCGATTGCTAACGCGTTTCGCGAATCCACCAAGGTTTCCACGGCCGAAAACTGGACCCCTTCGCTCAACTGTTTGGTGCTGCCGGATCCTTCCGACGCCAACACCGCACCTCCGGAAAGCGGTTGCGTTTGAATGATTTGGCCGGATTCCATAACCGTCGCCCCAGCGGACGCATCCTGGGCTTCACTGCCTCCCAGCCAAGGAGCAATGGAATAGTCCTGTCCCTGCAGAGTCATCCGAATGACTTGAGCCTGGCCAGTTCGCATGGCGGTAACTCGACCCGCCATGATTTCGTTTTGTAGCTTATCAATCGACTGCCCTAAACGTCGACTGCCGATCATCGACTCGAAGGTCGGGATCGCTATACCAGCCAACGCGACCATCAGCGCCAGCACAAGCAGTAACTCAAATAGAGTTAATGCGGATCGCTTGCTCGCTCGCGTATGGCACATGATCGACCTACTTTTGGTGACTATGGGGTAATATCGTCTTCGGTACCCGACTGACCATCCGGCCCCATGGATCGCAGTTCAAATTCGCTTCCATTGAGTTTGTATTCGTATGGGTGGTCCCACGGATCGTTTGGTACAGGCTTGCTCAGTTTCATTACCCAATTGCTTGGGTCGCTGATGTCGCTGGGCATTTCGTGCAAAGCAGCCAGCGCCGAAGGCAAATTATTGACTTCCATTTGATACTGTTTCAACGAAGTCGAAAGCATTCCGAGCGTAATTTTCGCTTCTTTCTTTTTGGCGTTTTCTCGGGTGCCATTGAAAGCCTGAATGCCAAACCCAGCAATCACGACCAAAATAACGAGAACCAACAGCAATTCCAGCAGTGTAAAACCGCGACGGAGCCTAGATTGGGAAAGCATACGACGTTTCATGGTAAAAAAATCCTATTCTAAAGTTTAAAGGGCATTTGAGCTGTTCAGGATCGGCAGCATCAGAGCCAAGACAACAAACATAACCATCGCTGCCAAAATTAGCAGCATCATTGGTTCCAATAAGGCAACTACCGTCTCCAAACGGCGAAACGTAGTTCGTTCCAAATTCGTGGATATGGTTACTAACACGCTATCGAGGCTATTGGACTCCTCGGCGACAGAAATCATTTCAACAACTGTCTGCGGGAAGTGTCCACTCTTCTCCAATTGCTTGGCCAATCGTTCTCCAGCCGTTATCTCTTCGCTAGCCGCTTCGATCGATTCCGCCAAAATCAAGTTTCCAGCCGCATGCCGGCTAATTTCCAAAGATCGCAAAATCGGAACTCCGTTATGCAACAGTGTTCCCAGCACCTGACAGAATCTCGCAACCGCCAAGTTAAGAAATACCGTACCCAACAACGGCGTCTTGATTTTCAGGAAGTCGGCATTTCTTTTGCCAGTAGGGGTTTTCAAGTATCTGTTCAATCCAAGTCCAACGAGGGAAGCCACTCCCAGCAGTACCCACCAATAGCTTGTCATGGCTTTGCTGAGCCCCAGCAAAATTTCGGTGGCTTGAGGCAGTTGGCCTTTTTCTCGCATTTGCTTAAAAATTTCGTCAAATTGCGGTACGAAAAAAATCAGCAACACGGAAACCACGACGACGCCGACCGTCATAACGAATATGGGGTAAGCGATCGCCCCCATCGTCTTGCCTTTTATTTCTTCTTGCTTCTCAACGAAAGTGCCGACGCGTTCCAGTGCATCCTCGAGAAAACCGCCTTCGCTGCCAGCCCGGACCATGTTGACGGCCATGTCATTAAAAATACGCGGGTAACGGGACATGGCTTCTCCCAGAGCTTCCCCCTCTTCGACTCTTCCCCTTATTTCACCGACTGCATTTTGGAGCGTTTTATTTCCTCCGGATTGATTGGACAACAAGGTCAACGTCCGAAGCATTGGCACGCCGGCTCTCAGAAGCGATGCGAGCTGTGCGTAAAAGCTTCCCATTTGCGATCCAGGGACTCGCCGAGTCATTTTTACTTGCGAAGTCTTGTTGACCGTGATCGAGATGGGAAACAACGACTTAGCACCCAACTGAGTGGCCGCATCCCGTGCGTTGGTAGCCGCAATGGTTCCTGCGGCCGATTTGCCGGACATGTCTCGTGCTACGTATGCGAAATCAGGCATAATATTGGGTTTGGGAGTTAACTAAGGATCGCTGTCCGACGCTTACGCGAGGATTCTTCAGGGAAGCCCCTCGCTTACGCGTTTGGGTTACCAAAACATTTTTAGCCCAGCGAGTCCCCTTTGGTCGCTCGAAGCACTTCTTCCATGCTCGTTGTCCCCTCAATGGCTTTGCGAAAGGCATCGTCGCGCAACGTAAGCATACCATGCTTTAAGGCCGCTTTCTTTATTGCAAAGCTACTAGCGCGATCATGCGCCAATTGACGCACATCCTCGGTAGTCGCCAGCAATTCGTAAATCCCGAATCGGCCCGCGTAACCAAGATTTCGGCAGGCTCGACATCCGGCCGGTCGGTAAAGCGGCTTTCCGTCCAGCTTTTCCCACGGGAAATCTCTAGGGACTTCCTCCGGCGTCGGATGATAAGCTTGCTTGCACTCAACGCACAATCGACGGACGAGTCGCTGTGCCATGATTCCCTCAACCGTACTGGCAACCAAAAAAGGTTCGATTCCCATGTCCACGATTCGAGTGAAGGCACTGGCTGCGTCGTTGGTGTGCAATGTGCTGAAAACAGTGTGACCGGTCAGCGATGCCTGGATCGCGTTTTCAGCAGTTTCCGCATCGCGGATTTCTCCGACCAGAACGATGTCCGGGTCATGTCGTAGAATACTTCGCAGCGAGACCGCGAACGTCAATCCGATTTTCGGATGGACTTGGATCTGGTTGATACCTTCGAGTTGATACTCAACTGGGTCCTCGGTCGTGATAATCTTGTTTTCAGGGGACTTAATCTCTAGCAACGAACTGTACAACGTTGTGGTCTTACCGGAACCAGTCGGGCCAGTTACCAAGATGATTCCGTGCGGCAGGCGAATGAGTTCGCTAAATAACTTGTACGTCGCCTCTCCCATTCCTAAATTACGTAGATCAAACTTCATCGAGCCTTTGTCGAGAATACGCATGACCAAGCTTTCGCCGTGGATCATGGGGATCACGGAAAGCCGGATGTCGATTTCCCGACCATGCACCCGCAACTTGATTCGACCGTCCTGCGGCAAGCGCTTTTCGGCGATGTTGAGGTGCGCCATGATCTTGAGACGCGAGATAATGGCCGCTTGAAAGCGATTGATTTCCGGTGGAATGGCTTGGGTGTGTAGGATGCCGTCGATGCGATAGCGGACAACAATCCCAGATGCTTGCGATTCGATATGAACGTCGCTCGCTCGAGTGTCGATGGCTTCCACCAAAAGCTCGTTTACCAATCGAACGACCG
>JBBRJI010000680.1:0-3574 GCA_038219625.1 Pirellulales bacterium
ACCGAAGCCGCCGCCCAAACCTGTAAAGCCCTGCAATCCTGCTCCGCCGAACAATCCACCACGGCGAGTAGGACCTGGCTCGGCAGCCCGTCCGACGGTGACAGTCGTATAGAAACCTGTTCGATAGCGTTCAAAGGCTCGAACGTTGTATAGCAGCGTTCGTTCGGCTAGAGTCAATCGCTCCATGATCACATCGCGACCACCCCCACGAAGCAAAGGTTGAATCAAACTGAAGTCAAGCAAAGTCGTGGCACTTTGTGTGTCGGGGCCAGCGAATTGCCAAGTCAGCGAATTTGCAAAACCGACGATCAAATCGGCACCGTTGGTGAATTGGCGTTGCAATGCAAGGCCGCGGGGGCCTCTGGAGAGAGTCGATGCATTGACCGTCGAGCGACTCGTTCCGCCATTGCCTCGTCTTAGCGAACCGTCCCCCGTGTAAGAGGCACTGTAGCCAGCAAACAATTGGTTGCCTAAAAAGAACCGTTCCGAACTAACATCGAGTGCGGATAGATAAAGCGTTTCAATTTCCGACTGATAAACTGTATTGTGTAGGACTGCAGTTCTGACCGCCGCGTCCGCATCAAGAACTAGAACACCGCGTTCATCCAATGGCAGGTACTGCCACCAAATTGGATTTTCAGCCGTGTTGGTTTTGCCGTTCACATCCCAGAGTGGATAGCCTTTTTTGCCATTCAGCACTTTCATGTACTGGTGTGCAGTACTATCGTCCTCTGGCATAGGAGGTCGGTCGGGATTGAATGGGTCGAACATGCGGGATGCCCGGTCCATTTGAATACTTGGGATGGCAGGCGAACACGCATCAGCTATCTTTTCATTGATGACGTTCGTGACTTCCTGATCCGCTCGGTTGCGGTAGTGAGCGCGATTGCATCCTAATGGAACAACAACCGCGATTGACACGACAGCGAAGCAAGCAAGCTGCAAGCTGCGCTTCAACCAATTCCGTTTGCGAGTTTTGTCGCTCATTTCAGAACCGCCACAACCAAAAGAGTAAGCCGGGACCTCATCTATCCCTTCTTTCGGCTTTTGACGATCGTGCTGTTGATTCCCGTAATACCAGCCTTGCACGAACTGCGCATTTTAACTGTTTTGCCAGTTCTTCCGACAACGCGAGCCTGACGCTAGCAATCCGCATGCGTTATGCGATACTCAAACGTTGCTTCCGCCCGAATAAATCGGACGGAGAGCGGTCAGCCATGCAAACATGGAATGAATATCGGGTATTCGGTGTAGCTGTCAGATATGGCCCCGCCGGTTGAAAACCGACGGTAGCCAATCCTATCTCGATATGGACCTCCAAAATTTGCGGGAACAAAAACGGAAGTGAAAATACTTCTCAGATTCGATCGCAATAGCAAATTTTTTATAGCCCAGCGTACGCCTACGGCTAACCGTTAAACGAAATTTTTGCGAAATTGCGCTTCGTTGAACGGTATTGGGCTTAATGTACCGCTGGCAGGGGAATCAACTGGACAGCAACCCTTATTTGGCGACCGTCACGAATGAGAACGACGTCCACTGGTTTACCCATGTCGGTAAGTCCTACCATTTGAACCAAGTGCTCATCATTCTCGACTTGCGAGCCATCAAATTCTAGGATCACATCGCCATAACGTAGTCCGGCAAGCTCCGCTGGGCTATTCGGTTTGATGACTTTCACAAACGCGCCTCGTGGCCTCGCGGTTCCAGGTGCAACAGTATGTTCCGAATTAAAAGCTCGCTCAACGCTTACTCCCAAATACGATCGCTGTAACTCGCCGTTTTCCACCAATTGCCGAGCCACTGTCATGGCTAAGTTGATTGGGATTGAGAATCCGATCCCCTCATTCCCGCCAGAATTACTTGCGATGGCCGTGTTGATGCCGATCACCTCACCTCGCAAATTCATGAGTGGGCCACCGCTGTTGCCTGGGTTGATTGCTGCGTCGGTCTGAATAAAGTCTTGATAAACAATTGCCTTGGAACCCAGCTCGAGATTGCGTCGCCCTTTGGCGCTGATGATTCCGTAGCTGACTGAGTGATTTAGGCCAAATGGGCTCCCCACCGCGAAAACAAAGTCCCCCATCTCGATTTGACGACTATCTGCGATCTTTGCAATCGGCAAATTGTTGCGGTTGATATCGATGACCGCGATATCGGTTGAGGCATCCTCCCAAACACGCATGGGTTTCAACGAAGCTCCCGCATCCGTTTCCACTTTGATGTTTTGCAGCGAAGCTGCATGGACCACGTGGCGGTTGGTGATAACGTAGTTTTTGTTACCAATTTGGACGATAACTCCAGAACCCGCTTCTTCGATCTTTCGGTTCTCGGATTTGGCGGAACTTAAATCCGATCTGGCACCATGGGTGGCTCGGTCTGCAAACGGCTCTTCCTTAACAGCTTCGATATGAACGACGGTTGGCCCCACAAGACGAACGACGCGCCGAAGCAGAGAATGTTGTTTTTCAATCAAATCCACTTCCTGAGAGATTTGAGCGTATTGATCATCACGCTGACGCGGATTGGTTGGGGTATCCGACACTGATGCGCTAGGAAACTGATCTGTTCCTCGTTTCGGAAACCCAGTCGTTTGAGCAGATGCCTGCGGTTCACCGACGCCAAGTGCACATGCAATCGTGGGTATTGCAAGAGACAACGACCACGACCTAACAGACTGGATCAAATCCATACGTTTTGAACAACCGCGTTGGCTCATCTGTGGATGACGATCGATAGTGGAATCAAATTCGCGAGACTACAGTCAATGATGGTATTCGGATCTGAGACAGGTTTTATTCAAGACCAAACCGAACCAACCGCTCTTACAAGTGGATTTGTAGGGCACAAATACCGTAATGGCTTGAACTGCGGGTTGTGACGAATCTACCTGCCGAAATTAACTTTCTGCCGAGCTTCCAAAATGGCTCGTTCTTTCGCAAGATCCGGCTTCATATTGCTTTTCGAGACAAACCTTTTTGAATCGATTGACGAAGGCTTGAGGGCTGCGATCTCGAGTTTTTGGTTCGAATCGGATTCTTCTACCAGAATGTGCGGCTGAACTCCACGAGCACTAATAGGAGTTCCCTTGGGCGAAAAAAACTTGGATACCGTCAATCTCAGTCCGCCGTTGCCATATTCGTTGTGAAAGACTCCTTGTACGCTGCCTTTGCCATAGGAAGTCTGACCAACGATTGTCCCGCGATCATGATCGTGGATCGCTCCAGCAAAAATCTCGCTTGCGCTCGCACTGTCGCCGTCGATTAGGACGACCAAGGGTGTATCCCACGTTCCAGGTGCGGTGGCGGTGAAGTTGTGATTCTCTTGGCCGTTCCGACCTTTTGTGGAAACGATCGATCCTCGAGTGATAAAGTAGTCGGCAAGTTCGACCGCCGAGTCCAACAGTCCACCAGGGTTCCTTCGCAAATCGATGATAAGGCTGCGCATTCCGTCACGGCTCAAATCCATCATGGCCCGAGTGACTTCTGCCGCCGTTGTCTTTTGGAAGTTCGTAATCCGGACGTAGCCGACGCCTGGTTCGGCCATTTCCGCCACCGATACACTTGGTACGTCT
>JBBRJI010000681.1:0-3559 GCA_038219625.1 Pirellulales bacterium
CCGTCCGATTTATTCGGGCGGAAGCAACGTTTGAGGACGTTGCTTCCGCCGGACGAGGGACTTGTCGATTTAGTAACCCGACACGTCAGTGAGGGACGAAATGCGTCCACTCGCTCACGCTTCGGGTTTCCAAAGTTGCCCTATTTCGGCGAAACCTATTAAATCAACAGCCCGCGAGTCCGACGGAGAACGATCACTGCGAACTTTTCGCGTTGGTAGCTGACAGATGCTGCCCCGCCGGTTGAAAACCGACGGAAGCAAAAGGAATCGGTTTGCCTGTCTGTTCCATCAGGCGAAGTGGAAAAAAAGATGCGCAATCCAATTGCTCTCGCAAAAGCATTGTTTTAACAGCCCAGGCTTGCCCCGCGGAACCGAGACACAAGGAATATTGGACCATTGCAGACAATAATCATGAATCATCCTCAAGCTTAACGCCAAGTTGCCGAAGCTGCTCAGCCAGGATTTCAGCCCGTTTCTGTTCTGTGTCCGCCCGTCTCTGTTCTGTATCGGCGCGTTGCTGCTCTGCGTCGGCGCGTTGCTGTTCTGCGTCGGCGCGTTGCTGTTCTTGTCCAACTCTTTCGGCACCTGTCGCTATTGGGGCACCTGAGAGATCCGTCCAACGCAGCCATTCGTCTGTGTGTCCTTCGTAATTACCTTTCCATAACTTCAGTCCCAATTCCATCGATGGCATCAAAAGCGTTTCGCCCTGAATGTGTTCATACCGTCCACCTCGCAATTCGAAAAATCTCAGCCTCTCGGCTCGCAACCAGAGTTCCGGATCATAGATAACATAAAACGGAATCCCTATGCGAGCATAACCGGTCAGTTTGTCTCCATCTTCGTTTCCTTCGCGGTTGGAAACGATCTCAATGACCACCTCGGGCGGTTTACCGTATTCCCAAACAAAGTACGATCGGTTGGACTTTGGGAAAAGATTCTCTGGCGCCTGCACGTTCAGGCTCAACAGAACATCGGGAACATAAGGGGGAACTCGAATGGCGTAAAAAAGGCCCACGTTGGCCATCGCTATGAAAGGAACCTTGGTCCCCCAACTCGTGTAGAGCGGCTCCGTCAAGAGTCGCTGTTGCTTCTCACAAAACAGATTATCCACGGGCTTGTTGTCCTCCGTAACCAAATGCTCAACCGATGGCCATTGCTCCATGGGCAAAGGCCCAGGTTCGCTTACCTTCATTGCTTGATCCGTACGAATATCTATTGCCATTTGCCAACCTTCTGATTGAGCGGGAAGGACTTTCGTCGAGAAGAATTCTACGATATCGGTTGAAAAAATGCGAATTGATTCAGCCTTTTCGTGGTGGTGCCATCTTGAAGATTGCTGTCAATGGCGGTTGGCAAAGTAAGCATCTTGCTGCAAAATGCGGTACGAAATCGAATTGTGCGGGTTTGATTTTTCCCAGTTATTTAGTTAACGGTTCTAAGAATGGATTTCGAATGGCTAAGCGGGCTGCCAAGAATCAACCGATGTTGATCGGCTTTGATTCACTGTTTCCAGAAGTAACGCCATTGGCGGAATCCTTGCCACCCGCCGACGCGTCGCAAAAAGAAACAATGCTTAACGCGAATGCGCCGGTTAGTGATCCGTCTTCGCAACCCGTGCGGACCAAGCCTCCCTTCCCTACCGAAGGGGATCTGGTCATCCTTGTCGACTCTCATTCGCTCATCTACCAAGTCTTCCATGCACTGCCTGCCATGACTAGCCCGCAAGGGGTCGAGGTTGGTGCCGCCCATGGTTTTCTTCGAGACATTGCCAATCTTCTGGAACAATGGAAGCCCGATTTTTTCGTCTGCACGTTTGATGTCTCCGACAAGACCTTTCGCAACGATCTGTATGATCAATACAAAGCCAACCGCGAATCGATGCCAGACGCCTTGCGCGAGCAAATTCCGATCATCCATCGATGCCTTGATACCCTGGCCATTCCCAAAGTCTCCGCCCCTGGTTTCGAGGCCGACGACATCATGGCCACCTTGGCTCTCCAAGCCGAACAGCAGGGGGCTCGAGTCTTATTGGTCACGAGTGACAAGGACTGCAGGCAATTGATTTCGGACCGAGTGCAAATGCTCAATGTTCGCAAAAACGAAGTCTTTGGCGAACCAGAACTGCGAACCGTCTGGGGGATTCGGCCCGATCAAGTCGTCGATTTTCAAGCGCTCGTCGGCGATTCCGTGGACAATGTCCCCGGCGTACCTCAGATTGGACCAAAAGCTGCCCAACAGTTGCTAGAGCAGTTCAATACGCTCGATGAAGTGTTCGACAACATCGATCTCGTGACTGGCGAAAAACGCAAAGAAAACTTGAGGAACAATCGGGATCTTGCAATATTGAGCCGCGACTTGGTTCGGTTAAGTCGAGAATGCCCGATCGATTTGCCGTGGTCCAAAATGCGACCGGGTACTTTTGATCGCAACCAAGCCATGGATTTGTTTCGTGAACTCGGATTCCGAAAACTCTCCGAAGCTTTTGTGTCTTTGCTCGGCACGATTGAACCTGCAGTTGCGTTCCAACTTCCAACCGACGGTTATCAATTGATTGACCAGCCAGACCAGTTGCTGAAACTGGTTCATGAACTAGCTGCTGTTGAGACCATCTCCATCGACACCGAGACAACATCGACTCGTCCTCGCGATGCAGAATTGGTTGGAATAAGTCTATCGTGGGCCGAAGGCAAAGCCGCATACATCCCCATTCGCGGGCCTGAAGGTTCGACGCTGTTGGACCTCGAGTTTGTTCAAGGCTTGCTTGCTCCTCTACTGGCAGATACCAGTAAGATCTTTGTCGGACAAAACATCAAATACGATGCAATCGTTTTGCGATCGCACGACATGCCGATTGCCGTCATCGGATTTGACACAATGGTTGCGGACTATCTCCTGGACGCAGGTGGACGCAATCATGATCTGGATGACATTGCCAAACGTTGGCTGGGACAAACAAAGATCACGACCGAGTCCTTGATCGGTTCGGGCAAAACTCAAATTACGATGGACCAAGTTCCCATCGCTGTCATTGCCACTTATGCATGCGAAGACGTCGACGTTCCTTACCGGTTGATCTGCCCGATGAAGGAGCGATTGCGTGATGAAAAGTTGATTGATGTGATGCAGAGTCTCGAGATCCCACTCATGGGCGTGCTGGCCGAGTTGGAATACGAGGGGATTCGAATTGATTGCGCGAGGCTTAAGCAATTGGGCAGCGAGTTTCAATTGAAAGCGGACGCCTTGCGCGGCGAAATCATGGAGTTGGCGGGCGAGGAATTTAATCCGGATAGCCCCAAGCAACTTGCCTACATCCTGTTCGATAAGTTTGGGTTGCGAGTGGTTAAGAAGACCAAGACGGGACCAAGTACGGATGCCGAAGTTTTAGAAGAACTCGCTTCGGAACATCCACTGCCAGCTAAGATTGTCGAATATCGACAATTGACTAAGCTCATTAACACCTACGTGGAATCACTGCCTCGATTGATCAGCTCTCGAACCGGTCGCCTTCATACGTCGTTTCGTCAAGACATAGCTGCCACAGGTCGGCTAAGCAGCGTGG
>JBBRJI010000682.1:0-3558 GCA_038219625.1 Pirellulales bacterium
CGTTCGAGGCTTGCTGATACCCAAGGAATCTGAATCGAAAGTACTCGACTTCGTGGAAATTCACGGAGCAAGTCTTGCCGAGTTCGAGCGATGGCAAAAAGAACTATCGAGTTCCTTTATCCCGATTCTGGTCAATCAGCGATTCGGTTGTTCGGAGCCGACTCTGGACGCTGTAGCCGTCTCTCACCAGAAAAAGAACACATGGGAATTGCATGTGTTGACGAACGGTTTCCACGAAGATTGGGAAAAAATGCGTCCAAGCCATATCGCCATTTGGCGGATGACTGTTCCTGCATCGGATGCGGCGCGACCAGAAACAACGATCGCTTTATGGCTTGAAGACAATACCGCTTGGAACACCCAGATGGGAACTCTGGAGCACATTAAATCGGAACTGGAGCAAGAGACGCGTTGGGGTTCGATTCCAGTCACGCTCAATGCGATGCACCGTGAAAACGATTCGCGATGGGAAATGTCGGCAGTTTACAATCCTGGCGTAGGGCATCATGAGTATTTTGAATTGAAGCCTGGGGAGCTCATTCAAAGAATCGAGGCGTATCGGAATCGCGGTTGGCGACCACAACTCATCCAATTGCATACCGGAGGCGAATCGCCAGCCTTTACGGCTGTGTTTCGCGAAAACTCGGCTGGAGTCGATTGGGAGTTCGCTAGTCAGATTAGCGAAATTGAGTACACGAAACAGTTGAGCGATAAAAAAGCATCGGGATTCTATCCAGCTTGCTTAGTCTCCTATGTTGAGCAAGATGAAGTCGTCTATTCGGTCGTTTGGCAGAAGATGAATTTGAAACACACACTAATGAAAGGACAGAGTTTATGAAAACAATTGTGGCAAATATGTTTAAGAATCCAATCTCCGAAGTAATTCTGGTCTTCGCCAGCTTGCTTTGGCAAATTCCAGTGCAGGCTCAGACTGTTCAAGGGGACATTCTTCGAGGTCAAGGTGCGTTTGCAAAAGGAGCAGGTTGGTATAATTTCAATACAGCTCGCGGCAATGCAATCAACGTAGCCACAATGCGAAATTACAACCAGGAAGTTCGTTTGAATTATCGCAACCGAGTTCTTTTTTGGGCCGAGAAGAAAGCTGGTAAGAAGCTCTCCAAGGAAGAAGCTGCAAAGAGGGCGGACGAACGAATCAGGCAACTTCGAGTAGCTCCCACCGGGGACGACATTAACAGCGGTGACGCGCTCAACGTAATGATGGAAATCCTTACGGATCCTGGCATAAAGCAAAACGACTGGTACATGAAATCTATTTCGCTGCCCGAGGCGGCAACCGTCAAGGACATGGTCTTTCATTACTGGAGGTACAGTTCCAGTTATGTACAGTCTGGCTCAGTAGACTACCAGATGCCTCTACCCTCTCCGGCCTTTCAGGCCGACTCTCCCAATGGGAGAATTACTTCACCCTCTCCCCGGGAAGGTCCGGGAAGGTCCGGGAAGGTCGAGCGAGGGGAGGGTAGAACTCAGTCTGCCGCTCGTCTGCCGCTCGTCTTACCGCGAGACAAAGAGCAGTCTGAGTCAGACCGCGAGACGAATAACGTTCTACAGCACTTGAAAGTGCGTTCGATTGAAGTACGTAATTTTTGGGAGTCGACTTTTTTGAACTCGCCTCGGCCTGCTTGTTTCTGATTTTCGATCCTTGCGTTTTCTGTTCGTGTTGCCTCATCGGAATAGGTGACGTTGACAGTGGTGAAATATAGAAATTCGAAACTTTTTGCAATAAGGGCTTTGCAGGCCGCTAAAATAGCGGAGGTCGTGAAAACCGTTGAACTTCCACCTAACAAAAATAGAATTTGCATCGATGTTCCGTCCCTTTCGTGCTTGGTTCATGGCTTTGGCTGGCCTTTTCGCGAATGGCCATGCGTTCGCGGAGCGTCCAGAACTTGATCGGCCAACTCAGGCTGATATCATCCGCGAAAGCTTGCAAAAGCAATACCAAGAGCTTTGGGAAGGAATGTCCGATGATGCGAAGGCTGGCTATCGGCATTTGGTTGACAACGTTTACTTGCCCGCCGACTTTGACGAGGACGTTCTAGGGAAACTCGACGCGGTCAACCATGCATGGAGTCTTACGGATGCGCCGCTGGAGGCCAAGTCGCGGGCCAACACTTGGACTGCCTATGGACTAGCTCCGCGACCCGATGATCCAACCAAGCCGCTGCAGTACGTCGTAACGGACGATTCTCGGTATGTGATGAACTGCTTTGCGTGCCACGGAGGCAACCTTTTCGGTGCGACTTACCCAGGGGCACCCAATACCACGTACGCGTTGGAGTCGTTGACAGAAGACGTTCGAAAAATCAAATTGTCGTTGGGAAAGCCGCTTGGGCATATGGACGTGGGTTCGATGTTCATGCCGCTCGGCAAGACCGTGGGCTCGAGCAACGCGGTCATGTTCGGTGTGGCACTGATGAATTTTCGAGACAAAGACTTAAACGTTCATCTGGATCGCCCACCCGCTGAAATGGTCCACCATGACATGGACGCGCCTCCCTGGTGGCATTTCCACCGCAAGCATCACATGTACATCGATGGTTTTGCGGAAAAAGGACACCGAGGACTGATGCAGTTCATGCTCGTTCGACAAAACGGCCCGGAGCAGTTCAGAAATTGGGAAAAGGACTTTAGCCAAGTTTACGAGTTTATCTCCGCCCTGAGGCCACCCAAGTATCCGCTGCCAATCGACCAAGCAAGGTCCCAACGCGGCGAACTGGTCTTTCAGAATAATTGCGCATCTTGCCACGGAACGTATGGCAGAGATTCCAGCTACCCAGAGATACGGGTTTCGATCGAGGACATAGGCACAGATCGGGTCAGGCTCGACGCGTTAAGCCCGAAATATCGTGAACATTATGGCAAGAGCTGGTTTGCAAACCTTGGCGGTCAAGAAACGATCGCCGACGTGGATGGCTATGTCGCGCCGCCCCTAGATGGCGTCTGGGCATCTGCTCCCTATTTGCATAACGGAAGTGTTCCAACCCTGTGGCACATGCTGCATCCTGAGGAACGCCCAAAACTGTGGCGACGCATTGCATTGGGCTTGGATACTGATCGGATAGGGCTGGACATTGATGCGACGAGCGTAATGCCAAGACGGCTGAAACCGGCCGAGCGTCGCTGGTACTTTGACACAACGCAGCCTGGCAAGTCGGCAAAAGGACACGATTACCCGTCCACACTCAGCGAAGAAGAAAAGATTGATTTGCTCGAGTATTTGAAGACCCTGTAGGGCGAGGGGCAGTTTGAAATTTACCTAGAAACTGGGTGGCACGCTCTGAGGTACAAAGGGCGTGGTGAATCGCTAGATTCATTTGCCACACTTCCCACGCCCATCACTAATCGCTTTGGGCGTGCCACACGTGCCAGCGTACGCCGTTAACCTTATTTTAACGCCGCCCTTCGCGTGTGGCACGCTCTGAGGTACGAAGGGCGTGGTGAATCGCTAGATTCATTTGCCACACTTCCCACGCCCATCGCTAATCGCTTTGGGCGTGCCACACAGTCCTCACACCCATCGCTTTGGGCGTGCCACACAGT
>JBBRJI010000683.1:0-3550 GCA_038219625.1 Pirellulales bacterium
TTTACCCGGTTCGGCTTTTTTTTATTCTCTGCGCTCAAAATCGTGGCGCCTTTTCCCCCCCAAATTGGGCGTCAGCCCGGCGCATTTTGGCGCAAAAAACCCCGACACTAGCTAGTACCGGCCACGGGAAACATTCGCGGACGCGCTGTTGAGAACTGGCGTGGCCGGTACGGAGGGTGGAACCGATAGCTGGTTCAACTGAGTCGATGCAGGACCGCGATACTCAATGAGTAAAAGTGCGTCAGTGCGCTGCCCCGTTGGGGCGGGCAGAATTTTGTTCAGCCCAAATAAGGCAGGCGGATTGCCACTCAGCAGTGTGTTATTCACTTGCCCAACCGGTGCTGCGACCACCCCGCATGAGAGGAGTAGCACTTGATCCGAGGGCCATCGGAATCGCTCGTGAAGTCGCCACGATACGACTTGAGGCACCTCGATTTGTACGGTCTGAGGTTGACTCAGAGGATTGACCAATTCGATCGAAACGTTGTTGAGTCGTTCGACTTGATCTATGTCACACTTGAGCATTAAATCAACCGAACGACCGTCCAAACTCATCAACGGACTCAATTGAATTTTGTATCCTTCTTGGATCTCGTCGGAGACAGGAGTGTAAGGTGGCCAAGTCGACGAAGTGTTGGGTTGATATTCTCGTAGGTAGTTGCGAGATCGCAATTGCTCAAGCGATTGCGATTGGCCATTGACCAAGGGTATGTCGACGGCCTGCATTTCGCGGACGTCGCTGCGTGTTCTCAATTGTGCCATAAAAATGGCGGCGTTTTCTTTTGGCATCAACCATGCTTGGACTCCCGCCGTTTCCACAGGAGCGGAACGCATTAAACCCGTGGATTTGGTTCGCCAGCTTGGATTGCCAACCGTGATCAGGCGCAGACCAAAGACCTGCGATTCGGTCAAGCCATTGACGAATTTTTCATAGACCTGCGCAACCTTTTTTTGCATCTCGGCGTGGTGATAGACACGAAGCGTAGATCGGTCGGCATTGAGGATCCCCATCGGCTCATTGAACCAAACATCCGTTCCCGTCTCTCGGAGAATCCAGTCAAGAATGACCTGTTGTGGCCGCTCGACGCTTTTCAAATTCTGGGTGTATGGACGAATGTCGTATTCGATCCAATGTTGGCCATGGTTTGTCGGCAGTTCCATTCTGCCAACCGTTTTGGGAGCGTTATTTTTGGAGCTGTCTGCGGCCTGAGCGGCCATGTTTTCAATGGATGGAACCGACGGAGTTGTTCCGCTAGTGTTTGGTACGGCGTTCGACCCGATCGGAACAAGGCCGGGTGTCTGAGCCATGAGCCTTAGCCCAAAGGTCAGAAAGATCAGCGACGAATAAAGGTGTGGTAGAACAGCTTTTGAGTTCATAGCGCAGTGCATTCCGATTAACAATTCCAGCGATATCTCGTTCTTCGGTTGATACGAGAATCCCCTCTGAAAGCCAACCCCAGTTTTGAAAGCATGCATTAGCGCATTGGCAAATATCCAACCATTCCCGGCACCCCCTACACGACGCCAACTCCCTCAGACGATGGAATTTCACTCCTCAATCGAGAGTGAATGATCGAACGCAAATGATCGAACGCGAATTATCGAACGCGAATCATCGCGAGGTCCTCGCAAGCAATCCAAGAAAGTCAATTTTTCAACATCTCAGTCTCCGCCCAAATCCGACTAAATCGCGGGTACAGAAACATGCTGGAATTGTTTCAATTCTCGCGATCAGGTAACAACTCTAGTGTTTCACTTGACCTTTTTTCGAGACTGAATTCCGCCTCGTCCGTACCGGACAGCTACGTATTCTTTCCATCCGGTATCTATTTGCGATGGTGGTGCATTTTCGGCAAACGGTTTGAATTTCAGTATTTGATCGGAGTTGAGTTCGATAAACCATCGCTTGTTATCCTCGTCGGACACGAACGCACCGAGCGGAATGGCTCGCATCTTATGATCATCGGTTTGCACTACGACATACTGTATCGATCCGTTGGATGCTTTGATCGCCACGTCATGGATTTGTCCAACGACTTTTCCCTGGTCGTCCGCAATTGGCAACTTCATTAAGGAACTGAACAGACTCAGGTGAAAGTTCTGATCATCAAATTTGCGACCCTTTTCTGATTCCATGCGAGTCGCAAAATCTATCCAGTAAACGGCCTCTTTATATAAGCGGTAGACTTCATGGGCTTGAGACCTTGTCAGCGACATGGGGCTCGTCGTCAATGTGGTCTTCTTTTCCCAACCAAATTTAACTAGGCGGTCACCGGGAACAAACGGCAACATAGTCCACTCTGCTTCTTTCCCAGCTTCGCTTCTCATTGCGATCAGGACTGCCAGGTGTTCTGTTTCGAGGTCGAAAGCAAGTCCTTGGATACGCCCCACCGAGGCGTCGTCTTTTTTCAGCTCCGTGTTGAGGAGTTTCGACGCCATTTGGATTTGATTCTCAATCGGCTTATTCAGCGGCTCCACTTGGTCTTGAGAAAGTACAGCCAGCCTTTCTTCCGCACTTGTGGGTTGCTGGCCAAATGCCGAGGAGGATGACACTAGCAGCGATAAGCAAACCCAACGAAAAAGCTTTAGTTCCTTCGTCAATGGGTTAAGAGTCAGGCGATTTGCGTTTTTCATGATTGCAACCGTAAATAAAGGAGTTTCAACGCTTAAACACTGGCACAATGATCGCGTCGCGTTCGAACTTGGAGACTAGGCTGCGAATGGCGGATTCCTGTTCTTCCATTGTCTTTTCCGCAGCTTGTTTGACGCGAGCTTCTGCTTGAGGGAGGAAGAGTCTTGAAATACAGACATCGACCGTCATGTCCAACGACAAACGAATCTCGGTTCGACCGTTCACTTTGACTGCATCAAGGCTCGTTCTGTATGTTTTCAATTCGCCGGCTGGTTGATCTGCAATAGACACGATATGGATCTTGTCAGGCTGGATCTTACAATCTTGGCTCAACTTCAATTCCGTTGCCTTCAATTGAGGATCATTTAGTTGAACAGTCAGGTGCTTGGTTGCAGCCACGTTTGCTTTCGATTTTCCCTTTAGTAGGTTACGGAGCGGACGAGAATCGTTTGACAGATCGATATCGACAGAATCCGTTGATTCGTCGATGACTTTCATTCCGCCATGTTCGACGATGGCGGATGTCGCATCTGTCCGGACGAGGATTTGGCGAAAAGTGTTGAAGTCGACGTCGATGGTAAAACTTCTTTCTGCAATTCCCTTTACGGCGCAATCACTCTTTGAAAGTCCCCAAGCACCGAAACCGAGTCCACCGACGCAAGCCAGTCCTAACCACCATCCGGTGTGGATCATCGCATTACGTTTTTTGCTAATCATGTCTCGCTTCAGTTTCTGTGTGCAAGGTCGAAAATTAATTGGCTAAATTCGCGCTATTTGGAGACAAGGCGATTCCCGTGCCGCAACGCCCAAATCCACTGAAGTTGGCGTACTTTCTTTTCTCTATCGCAATTTGGGCTATAACGCAAAACCACCTTGGCATGCTTGTACGCCAAAATACGTTTTCCGCACCCCCAGAGG
>JBBRJI010000684.1:0-3546 GCA_038219625.1 Pirellulales bacterium
TCCCCAGCCTCATCGGGTGCGGTTTTAGCCGTCTGCCAAGCGATTTCGTGGATGCGTTGAATTTCAACTAGACCGCGATGTTCACCCGAAAATGGAATGTAGGGTGCGCCGGGTAGGTAAAGGACCGCCTCCGGATGATAACTGGCGACCAGGGCCTTAATATCTTGCCGATCCCATGCTAGAAGCCAATTCTGTACGACCTCTTGTCGCCCGTCGATGCTATTCTCGTCGGGCTCAAAAATCGCTTGCGATAGCTCCATTCCTAAGACCGCTGCCAAACGAGCAAGCGTCTCCACATCAAGGCGCTTGCCCTGTTCGGCATTGCGTACCGTTTTGACATCGAGGTCCGATTCAAATGACAATTGTTCTTGAGTAAGTCCGCGATTCAAGCGAGCTTGAAGCATGGATTGGCCGTTAGCAGGTACTCCGCGCACCATTACCTCCATCTTAGTTTTTCAGTGCGAGCCGAGCCGAGCCAGTGGCACTCCATAATCGCCTTTCCAACCCCAAGCTTAAGACTGGACGAAACACTAGCTAGTCGTCGTCATCGCGATCATTCTTCTTATCGGACTTGACAATAATTTTGTATCTGATGTCCTGAATAAAGAGCGGGCCGCCTATCGAGGTCAGGTCGAGCGAACCACCAAAGCGAAGCGTATGAACTCCACGAGACAACGGTTTTAACATAGCAAAATAGCCATCCGATACCGACGGGCTTGTCGCACCCGCTGGGGCAACGTAGCCGAATAACTGCAAGATGTTACCTTCCGGCAACGGCCCATATTGAAACAACGGTGAATCGACCCGCTGTCGTTGCAAATTGGGAACGGGCTTGCCATCAATGATCAGAAACAAGCTCTCGGGATCAATAAAATCGGCATAAAAATTGGTCAGTGTTCGCAATTCGCTTTCTGTTGTCCCATTTCCTTCAATGGTTGCTGCCTCGACGTCCACCAATGGAAAGAACAACGACTTGCCGGATGGAATGACAACGCTTCGATCAGCCAACCCCACGGTGACTCCAGGAACCGTCTCGACCGCCGTGAAAGTACCCCCTAAGAACCAAACTTTTCCCGACTGGCCTGCACTAACGTCAGCGGTGTCAAACAGCGGATGAGCAACAGCGGGAAGTGAATAAACCCATTGCCACTGACGAGCACTCCACTGGGCATAGGTTAGCCCATGATACTTCGCATTGATCGGCACGATTTTTGCCCCGCCCTCGTCAGCAACGACGGGTAACGAGGCCGTAGCCAATAGTGAAACGAGCCAAAATGCAATTAATCTCGTTTCAACTCTCATTTTTAGGACTCCTTAATCGAGTTTCAGAAACTGTCAAAATCTGGGAAGGTCGGAAATAGCTTGGAGCGTCGAAGAAAGCAGCTCCCTGTATATTCATTGCGAATGCGAGGGGGGAACGCGGTGTAAAAAAACGAAATATTTTGGAAATGCCAAGAATCTTCTAGGGGCGTGTCAAACTTTCGTTTTAGGATTGCGATGCTCTGAACCATCACGCGGAGCGTGATGTCATGAATCCTAATTCTTGAACTTGACGAACCACTAGGGCGAAGTTTGAAATTGGCAGGAAGAGAATTCCGCTATGCTTATTGAAAGAATCGCTTTTGCAATTCGTTCCACAGGGACAACTTGGCGAAGTCGTGCGCGAAGGAAGGGTCGTTTTTATTGACGACCGCATAACCACGTGCGAGAGATTGATCCACGATCCGCAATACTTCTCGCTCGTACTCCGCTCGAACAGCGTCGTCTGCGACTAACTGCGAGGCTCGCGCGTAGACCCGACCACAATCGAATAGTTCTTCACTGGAAATGTCTTCTCGGTCACGGTAGGCTCTGACCAGTTCCACGGCTTCCATCGGCTCATTCTTGGCGAGCGCCAGTCGGGCCTTGAGGATTTGGCGTCGGGGAGCATGTTCCATACCGATCGCTGATTCCCAATCGCGGACTGCGTCTGCAGAACTCCCAAGCTGCTCGAAGGCGGTCGCGCGGCGCGAATAGACATTTCGCAGCGTATTTCGACATTCGGGCAGATCTTGATTGCGCAAGAAAATCGGCTCAAGCTTTCCGGTTGCGCGATCGTAGAATTCCAGGGCCTGTTCGACATGTCCCTGGATATGAACAAATTTGCCGTAGTTGCCGTAGTTGATTCCCAAGCGGATGGAATTCTTTTGGAAATCGGGGCGAGACTGCGCCAGCGACTCCCGGATCGCGATGCCACGGCGTAGAGATGTCCCTCCCAGCTCCATTTCGCCTAAGTCGGAAAATATCAGATAACGAACATTGAGAGCGCTGGCGAGATCCTCGTGAGGAAGCCATTCGTCAGGCAAACTAACAAGTAATTCTTCCAGGATTTGGATTGCATCTTGAATCATTTCAAGGGCATCCCCATGTTGCTGGATGCTGCGGAGTACGAATGCTTGGCTAATGCAACCGCGGGCGAGTTTCCTGTGACACGTCGGCGAAGGATTGGTGGCGTTGAGTCGACGCAGAATAACGATTGATTTTTCGTAAGCCGCGCGGGCCTCGTTGAACTGTGGCGGATATTGGCTATCGAACATTGCTCCTTGAATATGAAGTACCTGCGCAAGTTCGGCCAACAGAGCCTCTTGGTTCGGGAATTTTGACAGTTGTTGTTCCACGAGCTGCTGCGCGCGTTCAAGCGGTGCCGCTGCCCCGCCAAGATCGTTGTTGATCACCCGCATTTGTCCAATTCGCCGAAGTCCTTTTGCGCATGCCGACAACATCTCCGGCGAATTATCGGATTCTTCTAACAAGCGTTCGTAATGGGCCTGCATGCTTTCTACCAATGTTCGGCGATCAGGAGTTAATTCATCCGGCCGCAGATCGAGCCATTCATCGACTACCGCTCGCGACCATTCGTCCAGGATACGACGGGTACGCTGCCGCGAATCGTCCGCCGCAATCCTCGCTAGACGCTCGGACTTCCAAAGCGATTGAAACTCCAGCAAACCAATAAGCATCACCAACGCCGCCAACAAAGACACGAAAGCCAATTGGGTCGCGAGCTTGCGGCGTTGGCGTTCTTGTTCGACTCCGTACAGATACCTGTCCAACTCCGCACCGACATCCCCTGCATCTTTCGGGCGATCCGCAGGATTCGTCGCCAAACAACGCAAAGCTAAATTCCCCAACCGTTTGTCCACCGCATGCGTTTTGAAAGTTGATTGAAGGCTGGCCAGGATCGGCGAGTTTGCCGTTAAGCTATTGGTTTCAAGCAACACTTGCGGGAGAGAACCGGTTAACAATTCGCAGAGCATTACGCCGAGGGCAAATACGTCCGTGCGGCAGTCGACGGTTCCGTCGCCGGACGCCTGCTCCGGCGACATATAACCGCGAGTCCCGCAGACGGTTTGGTCCATCCTAAACGCGGCCGTCGCTGGGTTGGTTGAATCGATGTGCGATTGGAAGTTCTGATACAGTTCTCGGGCAAGTCCCCAATCCATGACTTGAACCTCTCCTTGCGCGCCAACCATCACGTTGTCTGGCTTGAGATCGCGATGAATGATG
>JBBRJI010000685.1:0-3526 GCA_038219625.1 Pirellulales bacterium
ATGCCATCTGATCTAGAAAGAAGTTGGCCTTGCGTACCACATCCAAATCAACAGCAAATCCACTCATGGCTGCGCTCTTGAGCGCCATCATCTGCCAACCGACCACGGACGTATCTCCCTGACCTTGTGGAGCGTAATGCCAACCTCCCGTAGACGGATTCTGCGCATAGCCGAGAAAGTTGACACCGGCTTGAGCGGCGTCTCGCAGGGCGGGATCTTTCGTCATGCCGTATGCTTCACACATGGCGATCGAAGCGATGCCATGCGCATACATATCGTCGAATCCTTTCCCACCTGCCCCCACATACCATGATCCTTGCCCCTTCTGGAACTTCATGTTGCTGATCAGAAAGCTAAGGCCTTTGAAAACATTCTCCTTGTACTCGCCCTCCATATGCGTTTGGCCAGCCCCCAAGTAGCACATCAGTGCCAATCCAGTGGCGGCGTTGAGACTTGCTCGACGTTCCCCGGGATGATCGCATTGCCCCTTACAGACCGCGCTATGCGCCAAAGTCCATGCTCCCGATTGAGGATCTTGATGCAATGCAAGCCACTTCAGTGCCAACGAAACCGCTTTTTCGGTATCGCTTGAGCCTCCATACTTATTGAGCAAGTCTCGCTTCGTCTCCTTGGATCGGCTACTTAAAGCCGCCAACATAGATACGTTGGCTTGCGCTGCGATTCCGTTTTTTGGAATCAGACTTTGCGTCATACTTGGCATCGCAACCGCAGGCATATTTGCAGCGATGACATCGGAATAGTTCACGTCAACTATGGCTTCTGCGATCGTGGGATCGACCACGGGCGACTCGGAGGGGGTTTCTTCGCTTTCCGTCGACACGAGTTCGGCCGTCTGATCCATCGAAATCTCCTCCAACGCGTCTGCGTCGCTGGTCGACTCCGTAACGACCAACATCATGCGAAGCTCATTCTTGATCGGTTCGATATTCCATGCTGCCAAGGTCAGAATAACCGCGACGTGAACAAACGTGCTGATCAACCAGCTCGGGACCGTCGTCCACAACCACCGCCGAAGAACCGGAACACTTGCCGTCGCCTCGGAAACTTGCCGTGCTTCATCGACCGGAGGAATCGCTCCATTGGGCAATGCGACCGCATGGTCAAATGCCGAATCGTCAAGAAACAAAGCGTCCGCCGAAATCGACTCAGGCTGCGAAAAGTCCGGAAGCCCAAGTTCGAAACTACCTAGTTCGTTGCTAATTCCAGACATGACGCGATGATTAAGTTGTAGATGAGATAGCACCAAGGGCGTACCTCTATCGTAGTGCGTTTCGCCATTTTTTTGTACTCGGCAAACTCTGGAACGGAAGCCTTTCTCCCCAAATTCTAAATCTGGGGGGCCAATGGAAGCGATCCGGTCTTCAACGCTTTCGCCAATGTCGTCAGATGCCGCATTCCGTCACAATGCGCCGAATACATCATTTTAGGTCGAAGCTCGTCCGATAAGGCACGCCCCCCTACCACCAAAACAATGCCTTTGGGAAGTCTTTTGGCGAAATCCGCATACGCCTCAAGAAAAGTTTTCTCATCTTCTATATGGGAAACGCTTATCCAAAATATTTTAGGCATATGTTTCCTAGCCGCCGAAAGAAGACTTGGGAATGGAATATTGGCGCCCAAGCCAGCCGTCCGCCATCCCTGTTCACGAAAGACCATTTCCGTTAACAGCGTCGCGAGCTGGTACTGGTCTCCAGCAGGTGTCCCTCCCATGGCCAACGGTGCCGTCGCGCTCGGCTCCGCGAGAAGCCATTTAAGTTCAAGCACAATCCGATGGCAAATCTCGCATGCAAGTCTTTCTTGATAAATATCGATCGTTCCTTCACGCCACAATTTGCCGACGGAACGAAAGGTTGGGCAAAGCAAATCATCGGCCAACGAGCACATTCCACCCTGCGTTGAATACCACGAACTGATTATCTTACGACACTCAGGCTCCGATCCTAAAAGCAAAGACTTTTCAAATCGAGCGATGGTTGCCTCGGAATCCAGCTCGCTAGTTGAATTTTGTACTACAGAACGGCCAAGTGGCGCTAAGCCGAGAGCTACGGGGTCCAATATTCTACGATTGGTAGTCTCAAGAAACTCCAGCAAAAAACCCAAAGGAATTCTGCGATGACCACCTAGGGTTCGATCCGTTCGAATGTCTCCCCGATCGCACCACCGTTTCACCGAGGACTCGCTAACCCGCAGAGCGGATGCTATTTGTTTTGGGGTCAGATTGTCGTTCAGAATCACTCTTAAGAAACTCCTAAAGTCGTTCGAGGCAAACCAAACTGAATGATTTGACCGTTTTTCAATTGTAGTTCATGAGCAAGGTTAGCGAAGTGTCTACCGTGATTGAAAACCGAAGCGCATGGGATTTTCAAGGTCTAAAACCAATTTATCAAACGATTTGCGTCTGCATTCGCAGGTCTAATGCATCGACCGCCGCTTGCCCATTCCTGTTTTTTCACGATATTCAAATCAAATGAACGAATTGAACGAATCCAAAAAACCGTTTGGAACGAACTGTTCTTTGTCTTGGGCACTTCCCTGTGTGCACCTTGCCCTTAAAGAACCCTTTTTGAATACCTGTTGGAGTTCGCGATGATCGAAACAATGAAAGCGAAAACGCCCCGAGTCAGAAAACTGGCGAGTTCGAATGTCGAGGTTGACGAGGTTGAACTGTCACAGGCAACCAAGTTGCCCAAGACCTTTCGTCGCAAATCGCTCGAAGAAGCATTTGTACATTTCATTCAGTTGTCCAGTCCGGAACAACGGTCGATACGAGAAATCGAAAGTGCGGCCAAACACTTGAGAGCGGAAAAGATTGAGTTCATTCCGAGTACTTCGTTTGACGATCCGTCATCGGAATCCGAAATCCTAGGGGATTTGTTCCTGGGAACCAGTGTGGAAGTGGTGGTCCCGAAGACAACCAAAACTCCGCTGTTGCCCGCCCACTTGGCACGCTTGTGCGAGGCCAAACTCTTGACCCCGGATGAAGAAAAAAGCGTCTTCTACCGCATGAATTATTTGCGGTTTCGGGCTGATGCTTTGAAGCAAAAAGCGGACTTGAATAACTGTTGGAACGTCAGACGCATTGAGTGTCTGCTGAAGGCTGCAGACTGGTATCGCGATTGGATCGTAAAATCCAATATGCGTCTGGTCATCTCCATCGTGAAGAAATTTGTCAATCCGCAAAACCGATTCGACGACTTACTCAGCGACGGAATCATTGCTTTGATTCGAGCGGTTGATAAGTTCGACGTTGGGCTGGGATTTCGCTTCAGCACCTACGCGACCCAAGTTGTCCGTCGAAACACCTATCGGAGTGTGATGGAGAAGCAAAACGATAGGCAACGCAACTTCGGAAGCATTCATGAAAACGGGATCGATATCAGCGATGATCAAAAAGAGTCATCCATGAGCGAACAACGTTGGCACGAACTCAGGTCTAGGCTCGCGTTAATGCTCGACCATTTGGATCGTCGTGAAAAATTCATTATCCGTGCTAGGTTTTCGCTGG
>JBBRJI010000686.1:0-3513 GCA_038219625.1 Pirellulales bacterium
TAGTCAGATCGCTTTGGCAACATACGGGCACGAAACTTTGTTGAAACATTGTGACCGTACCGTGAGACGCTACGCTGAGGGTTCCTACCGTCGGTTCTAGAGGTATGGTAAGGATCCCCCAAGTAAACTCGGGGGCATTACCATGCGCGCGGGTTTTCGGGATTTAGGGCCCTAACTCCTTAGGTTCCACTTTCGTGTGCGAATCTAAAGTGTAGGTCCGATGGACCATGGGACGAACTCGTCGTCACCGTAGCCAAGCAACTCGCTTTTGGTTTTTTTGCCGCTGGCCGTTTCCAAAATCGCTTCAAAGAGCCGATCGCCCGCTTGCTCGATCGACTCGTCCGCCAATACCGTTCCCATGTCCAGATCCATATCGTCCGGCATACGATGAAACAATGCCGTATTGGTCGCTACTTTGATGCTCGGCACAGGTTTGCAGCCAAAGCAACTGCCCCGCCCGGTTGTAAATACGATGACGTTGGCTCCGCTGGCAACCATGCCGGTTACGCACGCGGGATCGAATCCAGGTGCATCCATAATGACCAGACCCTTGGTGTGAATGGGTTCTGCGTAATGATAGACCGCCTGCAATGCCGTGGCTCCTCCTTTGCTCGCCGCCCCTAGGGACTTTTCTACAATCGTAGTCAGGCCGCCGGCTTTATTGCCGATCGAAGGATTGTTATCGATCTCTTCGCCATATTGGGCAGCATAACTTTTCCACCACTCGATGCGTTCCAGCAACTTCATCGCGACCTCGGTCGATTGAGCCCGACGGGTAAACAGTTGCTCCGCACCATACAATTCGGTTGTCTCCGAAAGGATTGCAGTTCCACCGCAAGCCACCGTTCGATCGGCGGCAATACCTAGTGCAGGGTTGGCCGTGATGCCCGAATAGCCATCGGAGCCTCCGCACTTGGTCGCCAAGATCAAGTGCTCGGCTGAGACTTGTGTGCGTTGCATTTGGTTGACGACTGGCAAGAGTTCTTGCACCATTTCAATGCCTCGTTTTACCGTCGCTCGGGTCCCGCCGCTATCTTGTATGGAAAGGACGGGCACTTCGCGTGCTGCCGCGACCCCAGATCTTGGTTGATTCGAAAGGGTATTGAGGGTATTAGTTCCCGCGAGGGTCAGTGGCACAAGTTTCTGCGTCTTGAGTAGGTGCCCGAGTGTATTTTGTTCGCATCCCAAACCGATGAGAACATAGGCGGCGATATTCGGGTGCCGCGCGATGCCTCCCAGGACACGACTTAATGTCTGATGCTTGATCCCTTCGTAAGCCATACCGCAACCGCTGTCGTGTTTGAAGGCAACGACACCGTCTACGCCAGGAAAATTGCGGAGAACATCCTCCGTGAAGTGGTTGGCGACGTAGCGAGAGACCGAAGCGGAGCAGTTGACAGTCGAAATCACGGCGATGTAGTTGCGAGTCCCCACCGATCCATTCGCTCGAACGAAACCGTCAAATGTTCGGCCCAGGATTTTAACGGGCGGTTCTGGGGTTTCGGAAGCAAGACCGGTGAAGTCTACTTGGTGTTCGCATCGCAGATTGTGGTCGTGAACGTGGTCGCCTGGCTCAATGCTTTGCGTTGCGACTCCGATGGGCCAGCCGTACTTCATGACCGGTTGGCCAGCGTCGATGGGCGCTATGGATACCTTGTGACCGGCCATAATGTCGGCTCGCAGGCAGACGGAATTTCCATTCAGATCGATCCTTTGCCCTTGCATCAGCGATTGCAAGGCTACGATACAATTGTCGTTGGCGTGGAGTTGAATCCAGGCCTTGGTTCCATTTCCCATTTATGTTCTTGTTCTTTCTAGGTGCATCATGCAGCAAGTCAAAATTTTCAAAAGTGTCGACACCGAATTAGGGGACATGGAAAGCCAAATCAACAATTGGATCAAGGAGAGTAAAGCCACTATCCTGTCGATACACGGAAATATCTCTCCACAAGCTGGCAAGCATGGCGTGCAGGGCTCGTTCAGTGCTGCCGATGTATTTGTGATTGTACTTTACGAAGCGTAGATTGGGATGACCTCGATGACACGTGTTTTAGTGCTAGGAGCGCATCCAGACGATGCGGAGTTTTTCGCTGGCGGGTTGCTTGCTTCCCATCAACGAGCGGGATCCACGCTGAGGCTGGTAAGTGTAACCAACGGCCAGTCTGGCCATCAGTCGGTCCCTTCGCCTGAACTCGTCGTGCGTCGCCGAGCGGAAGCGGCGAAAGCAGGACAGGCGATCGGTGCGGACTATGTGACGTGGGATTTCCCAGACGGTTCGTTGCAGGCCACGCTCGAGTTGCGTCTGGCGATCATTCGCGAAATACGTACTTTTCGCCCAAACTTGGTTTTGACGCATAGGCCGTTTGACTACCACCCGGACCATCGCGCGGTCGGTCAGGCTGTCCAAGACGCTTCGTACATGGTTCTCGTTCCAAAAATCCTTCCAGAAGTAGAACCGCCAAAGGTGGAACCGATCGTCGCGTACATGGTCGATTTGTTTACGCGCCCTTGCCCATTTCGAGCCGACGTGGTTTTGGATGTGTCGGAGCACTGGAACACAGTATTGGCTATGCTGGATAGTCATGAGTCGCAGTTTTACGAATGGATGCCGTGGATTGACGGAGTTTTGGATTCTGCTCCCAAGGAAAAGGAAGCTAGGCGAACTTGGCTGGCAAACTGGCTCCAAGAAAAGACGGTCGGTCGGGTCGCACGCTTTTGGAATTCGGAATGGGGCGAGGCTCCTAAATTAATCGAGGCCTATGAGATTTCAGAATACGCTGGCAAGCCGTCGGACGATACGCTTCGGTCGCTCTTTCCCGGCAAGAAATGGACACAGCCGCCAAAAGTCATTCTTGGACTGTAGCTTGGGACCATGTGTCCCGAGCGCAGGGGGATTTGCACGGAATTCGTTGATGGTCGGTACGATGGTCTCAACCTACTAGCACGGATTATTCATGAAGTTCGTTCATTTTGGAAGTAAGTCTTTCTAGTGTATCGTGTTGTGTCGATTTACAACCAAGCAGACTGCTTTTGGTAACCCGATGCGTTAGTTTTGAAGTTGCACGCTTAGATGTATTTCGGGCCAAAGGCCCAATCATTTACCTAGCCCAGGCCAACGGCCTGGGTGACACGCAAACACGAGACTAGTTAGGGCTGAAGGCCCGGCAATTTGACAAACGGACGGGCCTTCAGCCCTAACATAATTGCGTTTTGCCTAGTCCCAGGCCGTTGGCCTGGGCTAGGCAAACTACCGGGCCTTCGGCCCTAAGCACAATGGTGCAACTTCAAAACTTACGCGTCGGATTGTGAATAATCCGCGCTAGCTAGTGCCTTGCCGCTCACAAGTAACCCTAATTCTTGATGCTGACGAACCGCTAGAGTCATTTGCCACACTTCCCACGCCCATCGCTAATCGCTTTGGGCGTGCCACACGGTGGCCTGGTAGTATTATGTCTGCAGCTCGCCTTATTGTCGTAGCGAAACTCGTCAAGAGTTTCGGCTGCGCACAGTTCC
>JBBRJI010000687.1:0-3510 GCA_038219625.1 Pirellulales bacterium
TCTCGGCTTGCATCAGTAACGAATCAACATGCTTTGGATTCAAATCCACCGCTGCTTGCAAGTACTTCGTTGCCTTCTCCGCATCCGATGAAGCCCACGCTTTCGCAAGTAAAAATGAAATCTGCGGATCTTCAGGCCGCAATTCAAGCGCTCGAATCAGCGACTTCACCGCTTCTTGATAGTCACTCTTATCAATCGCCAACTCGCCAATCGCAATTTGCGCATCCACAAACTTCGGATCGCTCTTCAATGCTCGATCGTAGAAAGCATCCAAAACGACGCGCGCGTCCTCACCATCTGCCAACAAAATTTTTCCCAGCGCCAGCATGTTCTCGCGATCCGAGAACCGCCAAGGAGTCGCCTGAATTAGCGCCGGGATTTCGTCGATCAATTTATTGCCGACCGCCGCGCCACCACTGAATCGATAAGCCTGCGCGGCCAACACTCGCAACGGAATGCTCGTTGCGAACTTTGTCTCCACCGACTTGTAAACATCCCGAGCCTCCTCATAGCGACCGACCGTCATCAACGCTTGCATTAACTGTCGAGACCAAAAGTCGTTCCAAATCCCTTTGTCGACCTCAGCTCGAGTCAGTTCAATACACGCTTCATATTCGCCTGAGAAATACTTGGCTCGCGCTTCAGCGAAATCAACCGCGCTGGCACTCGATGAATAGAAACTGAGCCAGCACAGGATCGCAATCAACCAACTAACTTGCCCCCACATCGCCGAAGGCCGCAATAGCGCATTATTCAACAGCAATGAACTTAGCATCACCGAATAAGAGTGCCAACGAGCGCCATCCGGCCTGACTGCGTCACGGACGATCGGTTGCGACCGGTGACTATCGAGCGGTATGGCTGCGTGATTTGTGCAGGTTAAGTTCATTCGCGACATGTAACTCGTGAAAAGTACAAGAAGAACCCGGTTCCAACATAACTGGAATCACCACGCCATGCACCTGCACAGCACCCCTCGCCATCAATTAATGGAAATTCATGTTGAACTCGCCAACCGCCCTAACACTCTCGATTGTCAATCGTAACACCCAAAGCGCTCATTTGTTTCGCCGCCTAATTGTTTCGCCACTTTCACAATCGACTGCAATCGCCACAATGTTCTGTGTCGCCGCGATATTGTACCGCGGCGTCCATTGCGACTTCGCAACTTCAATATCCAGCAACGGTAAGAGCAGTTGCCCCCACTGGTCTGGCGGCGTTTTTAAAGTAAACCGACCACACATGTTTTATCTCATTCGATAGATGAACGGACAATGATGAACGCGATCGTCGAAGTCACCACCACAGTCGACTCAGCCGAAGCCGCATCCGCATTGGCCAAGCAAATTGTAGCTGCTCGTTTGGCCGCTTGCGTTCAGATCAACGGCCCGCTCCTGAGCATCTATCGCTGGCAAGGCGAAGTCTGCGAAGCTCAAGAGTGGCGCTGCACGATCAAGACACTCGCAAACACCGCGCCACAATTGATCCACTTTATCAACGCAGCGCATCCCTACGACGTCCCCGAAATCCTGGTCGTCGAAATCCACAGCAGCTCCGCCGCCTACGCCCAATGGCTGGCCGAACAAGTCGAGTCCGATGGCAATGTCTGATCTTTCAACGCAACTGCATCTTCACTTGCTCGCCGAACCGCAGCCCTCGCTCATCAACGTCACCTTCGAGTCACTGGCCGAGAAACTGCAAGCCATCGATCGCATACACTTCGAAATGGACGGCTCATTCGTCTGGACCGGCGACTCGCCCCACCCCTGGCAACTCGACGGCATGGTCTACGACCTCGGCCAACAAATTCAACGCATCGAACTCAAAGGGCAATGCCCCCGCGATCCATGGCAACAATTGCTACTCGCCCTCAATCACCCCACCCAACCGCTGCTCGCATACGACCTGCTGACCTCGCAGTTCGTAACCATCGAGCAACTCGAATCGCTACTGTGGAGCCGCTAAGTTGCACGACCCCGTCGACAACGAGAACCTGAAACACAATCGCGAAGCCTGGAATCGCATGGCCGCGAACGATCACGCATTGACCCGCGTCGCTCGCGATGAAGAATTTCAAAACCCACTTCAAGTTGTCGATGCGTCGGGTTGGCTACTAGGCGGTATCAGCGGTTGGAACGTTCTATGCTTGGCCGCTGGCGGTGGTCGACACGGACCGCTGTACGCCGCTTGCGGCGCACGAGTCACCGTCGTCGACCTCAGCCCCGCGATGCTCGAACACGATCGCGTTGTCGCCGAAGCTCGCAAACTACAATTGCGCACAATCGAGACGTCCATGGACAATCTCTCCATGCTGCGCGACGGCGAATTCGATCTAGTTATCCATCCGGTCAGCACCTGTTACTTGCCGCGCATCGATCGCGTCTTTCAAGAAGTTGCTCGCGTCACCCGCAGCGGTGGGCTCTACGTCAGCCAACATAAACAACCCGCCAACTTGCAAGCGTCACTCGAAACCTACACCGGCCAGTACATCATCGAACACGCCTACTACGACCCGTCACCCGTCGCTTCTCCCGCCAAACCCACACCGCTGCGCGAACCACACACCCGCGAATACGTGCACACTTGGGCCACCCTGCTCGGCGGCATCTGCCGCAGCGGTTTTAACATCGAGGACGTTTCCGAACCCGACCACGGCAAACCCGATTCAATCCCCGGCAGCTTCGCCCATCGCTGCTACCATGTCGCCCCCTACCTCCGCATCAAAGCCCGCCGCCAAGGCGCTCAAACTCGCAAGCTGCTGCTGACATAAACTCAGCGCCCAGTTGCACTGAAAATCCAAAACCAGGACTGACCCCAAAGATCCTCATTGATCGCTGGACTCACCCAAACATTCCAACGTCTAAGTCGAACGATGCATTCCAATCATCACTTTAAGTTCGAAACGTCTTTTTCAATTTCGGCTTCAATAATCTTGAAAATAGGGAACATTTTTTTAAGCTTCGAGCGACCCTTCTCGCCCGTCTTCTTGAAGTGATCGTGCAGACTCACTCCGTTCTCAACCATATTTCTTGCATGCAGGTAATTCTCCAACTGTGACTTGTCCAAGAGATGTACTGGGCTCATGATCACTTCTCCGAGTTTCTCATTTTCGGGATGACTCCAACATTGCTTTCCCCTCGCTCGGCACGATCGATAAGAATTTTGATCATCTTCTCCTTAGCTTTAATGAATGCAGTTCGCTGAACTGATGTTAGATTCAGATACTCTGCGCATGCAATGACTTCAGCAAACCCAAGGTTATCTCTACGGATAATGCTCTGAACCAAGCCCTCATACTGTTGTGGCAGCAGAATTTCCTCTAGCTTTTCCATCATCAACTTTTCTTGCTTCGCTTCGTGACGCGACAACGCTGCCAAGCAATCGTCTATCGTCTTTTTATCGCTTGGATCAGCAGCCTCGATTCCATGAACGCACTCTTCGATCAAGTCTTCGCGTTGCTGTAGACGCAGATCGAAGCTCTTCGAAATTAACTTCGATTGCGCAGTCGTA
>JBBRJI010000688.1:0-3509 GCA_038219625.1 Pirellulales bacterium
CATCGTCGGCCAGCCACTTGGCGACGACGGTTGCATCGACAGAAGATCGGCGCTCGTTCGACTTCTCGATCCAGAGTGGATCGACCCCAGGACAATCAGCCCACCGGATTCCCGGTTCGGTTGTGCCGCCAGGCGATCGACTGCCGCTTGTAAATACGAAGTGAAGTCGGCCAGCGGCGCGCGAATGAAGTATTGAAACTCGTCCAGGATGACAATCGTGCCAGCAGCAATGAGCGATTCAATTGTCACCGCCATATCGCTAAGAGAACGCGGGTAGGGAAACTGCTCCGGTTGGATTCCAAACGTCTCCAAGGCGTCGACGAAAGTCGAAAGAACTCCTGCATCACCGGAATCCAGGATCTGGACGTAAACGATCCGAGCCGAACCGCGGGCAGCGAGCGCTTGTTGGACGAGGGTCGTTTTTCCAATCCGTCGCCAACCCGTGGTTTTTGCAAAAAACCAGCGGTTACGGGATTGCGACGAGTGCATCCAGCTCCGTCGTCCGTCCGTAAAACCGCCAATCTGCCATCGTTTCTCTCGGGATTGCTAAGATAAACTTGCCTTATGCTAATAAGATAACGCAGTCTTATCTTATTTGTAAGCGAGTCGTATCTTCGGTGACACTTCGCGGGGGTCAGACTCGATCATCGGTTTTCAGCCGGGTCGTTTGATGTTTAAATCCGATGGAGAGCCCGAAATGCCTCGTACGCCTCGCTGGAGTACTCAAATGTTGCACGCGGGGGATGGTCGACGGCGAGCCTGTTCCATGGCCGTGACTTAGCGGCTTACCTTTGCAGGCGTTAGAGTGGATCAACGCTCCGAGAACTGTCGATCGAATTCGGACATTCTCATCCCGATGGTTCGGCAAATTGGGTGCGTCGAGCTAAAGTGAGAACGCATGGTGTCACCGATGAACATTCGCATTTTGGAAAAACGACAATGATATTCGCTTTTCATTTTACTCTTCTAGCAGCTTTGACTGTTGCAGGTTCGTACGCTAAGGCGATGGACGATTCAGTCCAAGTGCCTGTTCAGGTGGTTCTTAAACTATCGGAGGCACAAGATGGTAATTTGGAGTATTTTGTTGCCGGCAATCTGCCCGCGATTGGAAGTTGGTCACCCGATGGATTGCGATTTAAGCGAAATGCGAAAGGCCAGCTTGTTGCGACCTTCACTGCTCCGGCGAACGCGATGGTTGAGTATAAATTGACAAAGGGAACTTGGGGAACTGTCGAGAAAGACGCTACAGGAGGTGAGATCGCCAATCGTCGCTTGAAAGTTCAGTCACAACTCGATGGACTGCCTCAACGCGTCGAAGTAAGTGTTCCAGTGTGGGGCGGCCAACCTGCGGCCAAAAGTACGGTGACTGGGACATTGATTTTGCATACAGCATTTGGGTCTACATATTTGAAGCAACCAAGAACGATTGCCATATGGTTGCCTCCAAGCTATGCGGACTCCACAGATCGCTATCCGGTCCTCTATCTGCATGATGGCCAAAATCTTTTTGATGCAAGCACTGCTGCGTTCGGAACGGAATGGAATGCGGACGAAACAGCCACGGATCGCATCGAGCAAAATCGCATTTCACCGGTAATCTTGGTGGGAATCTGGAACACCCCGGATCGCATCATGGAATACACTCCGACCTTTGACAAGTCGATAGGGGCGGGAGGCAGCGGGGACGCCTATGTCCATTTTTTGGTTGAAGAGCTCAAGCCTTTCATCGATAGAAGTTACCGCACGAGACCCGACCGTAAATCCACAGTGATTGGAGGCTCTTCGCTGGGAGGGTTGATATCCTTGTACGCATGCGAAAAGTCATCGAGCACCTTCTCTGGATGTGCAGCGATCTCTCCTACACTTGGATGGGATGACGAAGCGTTTTTGAAAGGGGTTGAGCAGTCTGCGGAGTGGGTCCACTCAACTCGAATCTGGCTCGACATGGGTTCCAAAGAAGGAAAGAGCCACGAAACGCAAACCAACAGCCTCGTAAGGGCCAATCGATTCGCGGACATTTTGAGAGGCATTGGCAAGGTACAGGGCAAGGTACAGGGCAAGGATCTTCATGTTCTTACGATACCGGACGGTCAGCACAACGAAGCAGCATGGAGCAAGAGATTTGGCGATGTACTGGAATTCTTTTTCGGTGCCGAGTAAGTCCGCAGCATATCAACCGCGATCCTCTTTAATGACTAAAACGAACAAATTGGCCCTTTTGAGCTTCCGTCGCTCGCCTACAGCGTGTTTCGCTACATCGAAACCTTTTACAACTCACGACGACTTCATCAGACGCTCGGCTACCAATCACCGAACGACGTTGAAGCTGAACACCTGCTGTCATTAGCTACCTAAAAAGCTAAATCAAGAGTCCGCCAGTCGTGGGCCAACGCATCCGGTGTCGTAAGACTTAAGTGCTTGCGCCATTCCGCTAAAACGACAACTAAGACGGCTCCTACAATCCGGAGATGTGCAGTTTCGGGTTCGCCGCCTTGAGGGATGCGATGTCCGTGGAGACTTTGACGTGACCACAGTTATGCGTCTCCACTTGGGGCAATTGGGCCAATGCTTGATACCCCTCAAGCGTGCCAGGCCGGAGCATTTCGGAGAAGCAACCGGGGCCGGTGCCGTTCAGGCTGATCACACGCAGTTTGGCGTTGCCTTTCAATCCGGCAAAGCCGACGCCGGTAAAGTTGGTCGCGCCATTCATCTCAATCACTTCGATGTGAAACTGCATTTGGTGCCATCGGCTGTCTCGCCGTATATGGACGCGCCGCCCAAGCCAACGTAACGTATTCGATTCGCGGGCACCTGAGCGTGCTGCTCGTGTGGAGCGCAGGGCGCTACTTTCAGAACGATGAAGGCCGGCTAGCCGGAGCGACGCTGGTGAATCGGGTCATTGGAGCAGTTTGTTTACTTTTAGCGATTGCACTAGCGATCCAGTGAACTGTTCATGCAGCGATTTTGGCCATTTTTTGTACGTCGGCGTTTCCTCCGCTTGATTGAGATGAGATTAAAATTTGCTTACTCGTCGATTTCTAAACATCAGGCGTTCAATAGACTTCTCTACAAGAGCTTCGGCTAAACTTTGTAGGCACGCGGTTTTCGTCGGAACACCCCGAGCGGAAAGCGTCTGTTTGGAGCCGACCCGACAGGCTGAAGAAAGACCAGGAAACCATTTTGATGCCCCTGACTCGAAAAACCTTGTGGATGTTTGTGTGGTGGCTCAGTCCCGCTATTAGTGCGGCGGATGAGCCGTTGGTGACGAGCAAGCCTGACAGCATCAACAAGATCGTCACGCCGTTTTTTCAGGAGCACTGTATCCGATGCCATGGTCCTGATGAAGCAAACGGCGAGTTGCGGATTGACCAATTGGATGGGGATCTGGCCAAGCTGACGACGTTCGATCAGTGGAAGGAAATTGTTTTGCGAGTGAAGACTGGCGAGATGCCTCCGCCCAAGGAGCCACGTCCGCAAGCGGAACAAGTGAAAAATTTTGTGCACCGGCT
>JBBRJI010000689.1:0-3509 GCA_038219625.1 Pirellulales bacterium
AGTAAGGTTGTCCACCATGTGCTTCGTTAACGCACTTTTGCGGAGCAAAAGGCGACATTGTTGATTGGCTGTTACTTTGACTTTGGCGCGTCGGTCGCATCCTTTTGACGCAGGTAGCGATGGCATTCGATGCATTGGACAGTCAAGTTGACGTAACCGAGCGCGGCGCGATCCAAATTCTCTTCGCGTGCGGCTTTGGTTATGACATTCAAGGCGCGGCGAAAGTCAGCGCTGTGATCCAGGTACTCGATCGTGGTGTGAACGTTCCAGCTACTTTGAAGGCTTAGCGCGTTGAGTGCTTGGGTATCCTTGGCAATTCGTTCAAAGTCCTCGGTTGCAATCCCTTCCAGGATTCCCTTTGCATGATCCAACTTCATCTGCATAAAAGGTTTTAATTGCCCTTTCCCGGTTTGGCCACCCAGTTCTTGGGGATTGCCGTGCAGTCGCAACATACTCAAAGCAATAGCACATACCGGAATGGCGAAAATAAGTATTCGTTTCATGATATCAATCTTTGGTAGGATGGGTGGGTATCAAACAACAAACGCTTTCAGACTCTTGCTCCTCATGTTGCTCTATAACGTCGATAATCAGACTCAGTTCGTTTACGCCTTTCTTCCAGGCGTCACATTCTGCCTCAGCGTCTTGCATTCGGTCGATTAGATGCTTCAATCGACTTGAAATTTGTGCATGGTCCCTTTCGGACTGTCGCCGCACTGCCTCGGCTTCGGGTGAGTTACCGCAGTGCAACGCCCGCAGTTGCTTGCCGATCTCTTCTTCTTTTGCGAAATGAGTGCTGAGTTGGAAGCTCAAATCGGAAAGCTTTTGAACGGTCTCTCGAAATTGAGCGGTGCGCAGTTTCGATTGGCGATCAATCCATTCCGATAGATCGGTCGTAAATCGATCAAGTATCTGATGCTGCGTCTTCCAATCCGCGAAGAGCATATCAACTTTTGGGTTGTCTTGAGTTTTCATAATGTGCCTCACCAAGTAGAGCCCTTCAAAATGGATGGTGCTGTCTGCGCAGGTCCACCATCTCGCCATTGGTGAATCAGTGCAATTAGAGTGCCAGTACAATTCATTCTGGGACTTCTCGTCTCAAGCGACACTCGTTAGCTGAATGCGCGAGAATTCGGGAATGGACTGAACCTCACGTATTGCACGACGGTAGGTTTTGATCGGCCGCACGCCTGAGTGAGCCAAAAACGCTTGGATATGTGACCGGATAGCGCGCTTTGATTCAAGAAAAGTTTGACATTTGCTTTCGGAGGCTTTAGAACTTTCGTAAGTTGATCGGCAGTAGCTGAATGCGTGAGCATACAGGAACACGCTGAATTTTCATGAATTCAGCTACAGTGAGTTATGATCTTCCTCTTTTTGTCTTCATGATTGCTCCATGGTGAGCGCCCTCATACCGGAGTATGGAATGCCAGAGATCGCGGCCGATTTAAAAAATGCTTTGGATCAATTTCGCGTCGATTTTGAATTGCTTCGCAATGAAATCGGAAAGGTGATCGTAGGCCAACAGCCCATCGTCGATGGTGTCTTACTTGCCTTAATCGCGGGTGGGCATGTCTTGTTAGAGGGGGTTCCTGGTTTGGGCAAAACCATGTTGGTTCGGACACTAGCAAGTGCACTTGAAGCCAAATTCAGTCGCATTCAATTCACACCTGACTTGATGCCGGCGGACCTCGTCGGAACAACGATCATGGTGGAGGGAGAAGGTGGCAGCCGAAACTTTCGTTTTGAGCGGGGCCCTATTTTTGCCAACGTAGTTTTGGCCGACGAAATCAATCGCGCCACGCCAAAGACCCAGTCCGCAATGCTGGAAGCTATGCAGGAGCGAAGCGTTACAGTGGCAGGCATTACGCACCAATTGGATCGGTTGTTCTTTGTGTTGGCAACGCAAAACCCGCTCGAGATGGAGGGCACCTATCCTTTACCAGAAGCCCAATTGGACCGCTTTCTTTTCAAATTGATTGTTCCATTTCCAACGGCTCAAGAAATTGAAACGATTCTCGATCGAACAACGGAGTCGGAGACCCCCGAAGCCCAACCACTTTTTGATGCGAAACGCATTCTTGAAATGTCCGCTCTGTCGCGTCGTATACCGATCAGCGATGAAGTGCGTCGACACGCAATTCAACTTGTCATGGCAACCCATCCAGAACATGATCTGGCAACATCGATGACCAAACGATTCGTTCGATTTGGTAGCAGTCCTCGCGGAGCGCAAGCCTTGATATTGGCTGCAAAAATCAATGCCATTCTAGACTATCGCTACCACGTTTCTCGCGCTGACATTGAATCGGTTGCGATCCATTGCCTACGGCATCGGGTGCTTCTCAATTTCGAAGGACAAGCGGAAGACATCAAGACAGACGATGTCATCCGCGATGTCCTGATCAACATTGGGAAAATGAAAGCCGCATGAGCCTATTTGACTCCGACTTCTTGAAGAAACTGGAATACCTATCCTTGGTTTCTCGCCGCGTATTCCGTGGGAAACTATTGGCTCAGCGCAGAACCAAGCAACTTGGGGGCGGTATCGAGTTTGCCGACCACCGAGAGTATGCGCCAGGCGATGACTTGAGGTACCTCGATTGGAACGTGTATGCAAAATACGGCGACCTCTTGTTAAAGCGTTTCCAAGAGGAGGAGGATCTCCATGTGTACATCCTGCTCGACGCTTCGCGGAGCATGGACTGTGGTTCTCCAAATAAGTTTGATTATGCCAGACGCATCGCTGCGGCATTGGCTTACATTGCACTCGCCGATCTTGATCGCGTCAGTATCATGGCGTACGCCGACAAACCCCTGGATGTGCTCCCCCTGACCCGGGGCAAGGACCGTGTTTTGAGCATCTTGAAATTTTTGGAGAACGTGAAGCCAGGGGGGACGGCAACCGATCTCGCGACCGTCGCAAAGTCGCTGGTCAATCGAGCACAAAGGACTGGACTCGTAGTGATCATCAGCGATCTATACGATCAGGCTGGCTTTCGGGCCGGTGTCGATTTGCTCCGACATCGTCGATTTGAGCCGCATGTCATTCAAATCCATACTGAGGAGGAAGCGAATCCATCCTTTTTAGGGGATATTGAGTTGGACGAAATAGAAACCGGCCAACGTCGAAAGCTTACGGTCACGGAACGCAAACTAAAGCAGTATCGTCAGCTTTTTCATGAGTTCCTCGCCGCCATTGAAACCTATTGCAAAACCTATTCTCTGTCTTGCACGCGATCGACGACGGACCTGCCGTTCGATGAATTGATCCTGCGCATGATGCGAGCCTCCGGAATTCAGAGCTAGAGAACGCCCATGTTAGAGTTTGCCAGTCCGATGCTTGCTTGGTGGGCCGCCCTGGCTGTCCCGATCGTTTTGATCTACATCATCAAGGTGCGGATGCGGCGGCGACCCGTCTCCACTCTCTTGTTTTGGAACCAACTCTTTGACGAAAAAAAGCCGCGGGCCTGGTGGCAGCAACTCCGCCATTGGCTATCGCTCGTTTT
>JBBRJI010000690.1:0-3508 GCA_038219625.1 Pirellulales bacterium
CTCAACGCCTCCTTGAGAAGTCCGTCGATCCAGGGGTGGTTTTCGTTAACGTATGCAGCAAAAGTGACGAAGATGTCTTCGAGGTCTTCGCCATCATCGTCAAGTTTAACATAGAAGGGGCAATCGTTGATTGATCGCAGCAGGACCGTTTCGTCGATCTCGGCGATTACAACGTCATCGATGGAGACCTTGATTTTCAAGTTGGCTGGCTTTTGTTGTACGCATCGGCGGAGCGCATCGTAATCCCATCTGGCTTTCGGGTAGACATGGATGACGTCGTAATCGTCATCGCTTTCACCTTCCCATTTAGACTTCTTGAGGAAGCCATCGCCTGTTATTTCAACGGTGATCTTGGCACCTTCGGGCACGTTTTCAATTTCGACCCCAATGCTGCCATTCTCGTCTCCAAAGAGTGGGATTTCATCTTCTTCGAGTTCTAGATCTTCGTCGGTTTTTTTATCTTCAGCCCGTTGTTCGTCGCCGTTCCAATCGACGGTCGCGGTGGCGATGATATAACTCGGAAACAGGTCGTTGCCGGTGTAGCTCAAGAAGGTTGCGGACGAGTCGTCGGCGCTGGCGACGTACGAAGAACTGAAAATGGCAAGAAAAAATGCAATGAAAATGCGACGCATGTGAAATACTGGTCCGGAGGAAGAAAGGGTATCTGAAGACACTGTCCGTGCTGACGATGGGTCAGACTGCGAACTTAGTCTCATATCGTGAGAATCACGACCGTGACGGCAATCGGTTTACTCATAGGCTCAGTTCACTCTCTAACGACTCCGGCTGAATCGATTCGGGTGATTGTGAGGAATGCGCCGTAGATCCGTCGCTCCGTCGACGGATGTCCTCCGTGATGCAACCTAATTGGAACTTTGTCATTCCTTGCTCGCGAATTTGAATCCAGATGTCTTCCAGAAGGAAGGGGGCGCTTGGACGGGGAGGGCGTGGACGCAAGTCGCGGAGCGACTTCGCCTACGTTTTCTTTCGCTTCACTTCGTTATCGAACGTACTCTTTTGCCGCAACAAGTGATGGTAGTGCTGAGCAAACCGGTGGGCCTCGTCTCGAACGTATTGCAACAATCGCAACCCAAAAGACTCGCGACCCAACCGAATCGGTTCGCTCTCGCCCGGGCGGTAGATCTCTTCTTCCTTCTTAGCAAGCGAGACCATAACCGGTGGATCAATGTCTTGATCTCGGAAGGCTGCAAGTGCTGCATTCAATTGCCCTTTACCGCCGTCGATCATGAGCAAGTCCGGAAATGCTTCTTGCTCATCGCTCAACTTGCGAAAGCGACGCGAGATCACTTCGTGAATACTTCGATAATCGTCGATGCCTTTCACGTCTTGAATGCGATAGCGACGATAGCCCGGTTTGAAGGGCAAACCATCCAAAAACTGCACCAAGGAAGCAACCGTATTGCTGCCACCTAAGTGCGCGATATCAACCCCTTCGATCACGCGAGGTTCCTTGTCCATGCCAAGCACTTTCTTGAGTGCCCTCATGCCCTTCTTCGGGTCAATATAGAAAACTTCAGGCTGCGCATGAACATCGATCTCGCCTCGGTCCCCTAGGTTTTCGAGCAACTGAATCTCATCTCTGAGCCTAGCCGCCTTTTCGAAATCAAGCTTGGCTGACGCCTCTAGCATTTCTTCTCGCATCTGTTTGAGCAATCGATCGCTGCCACCTTCGAGAAACGTCTGAAGCCTCCGAATGTCCCGCCGATAGTCGGCTTTGCTGATGCGTTTGTTGCAGGGAGCAGTACACTGCTTGATCGAGGCGAGCAAGCACGGACGAAACCATTCCCAACGCGGATCGTTTTCTTCGATGTCCAAGGAACAGGTTCTGAATTGAAACACCCGCTGCATGACTTGGAGTGCACCTCGCAATTGACCAGCGCTGGTGAACGGTCCATACAACTTCGCACCCTTGGCTTTCGGCGTGCGAGTTACTTCGACACGAGGGAAATCCTCGTGTGTCGTGATCATCAAATAGGGAAAGGTCTTGTCGTCTTTGAGGTCTTTGTTGTGGCGTGGTTGTATGTCTTTGACCAGTCGGCTCTCGGTCAACAGTGCATCGACCTCACTACTGCACAACATGAAGTCGATATCGGCAATTTCGTGGACCCAATCCGCCGTCCGAATTTCTTGCGCGGCCGCGGCCAAAAAATAGCTACCTGCTCGTGATCGCAGATTCTTTGCCTTGCCAACATAGATGACGACGCCGGAGGCGTCCTTCATCAAATAGACACCGGACGATTGCGGAAACTCCCGAACTTTTTCGGCAGAGCGGCGAAAGCCAAGATTTCCGCTTAACAATGCATCGATGCGTTGTTGGATCTCCGGGGTCGGTTCCGCGAGATGCTCGTCCGGCTCGACGAGCGTGACTTCTAAATCGAGCTCGTCTTCCTCATCTGTTTCTATGCTATCGTTTTCATCCATCAGAGCCTAGCCAACATTGTCGCCTTTTGCTCCGCAAAAGTGCGTTTTCGAATCGCACTTTCGCGGAGCGAAAGGCGACAATAATAAGTCCACCGCAACTACGGTTGAATGCCTGGGAACGCACCCTGTCCTGGAAATCCGCCTTGAGGTGCACCGGTTCCAGCTCCGCCGGCTGTTTTCGGTTGGATCAGTTCGGTGATCGTAATTTTCAGTTTCTTGTAGTCCGATTCGCTCACCACGTAATACCAATCGGCAAAGCGGCCATTGAGTTCGGCTACTTTGTTCTTGGCCGCTTTCAATTTCTCGTCTCGTTGATCGATCTTGCGTTTGTTTTCTTTGGTAATTCGCTCACGTGTAGCTTCCAATCGTTCCTTCCACTCTACTTCGGTGGGTTCGGAGTTGGCCGCGGGCAGATCGGGCTTGGCTGGCGTATCGGCGGCTTTTTTCGTTTCGTCCTGTGGTTCCTGAAACGACACCATGCGACCAGCGAGTGTAGGGCTAATCGCCGAAAGGGACTCAGGCTTTTCCGGAGCAACTGGTACTTCAGGCGAGACAGCGGGATCGGCCGCAGGCTTTTCTACGGGAGCTGGTTTTTCTTCAGCAGGTTCTGCAGGTTTCTCACTCGGTACTGTAGGTTCTATAGGTTTTGCATCCGAACCTGCTGGCTCAGTCTCCGTTGGTAGGACCGTTGTCGGTAGCATCTCAGCAGGCTTTTGTTTCATGCGTTCGATTTCCTTTAGTTCCTCCACCGTTTCAGGGAGTCGTTCAAGTTCCGGCATTGGGAACTTCGACTCGTCGACTCGAGTGGTAACCAACATGAATCGATTGATCGAAACCGTTTCCTCGGCTTTGCCCTCATCTTTAGTATCCACGGAATCGACGGCGTTGATTTCTGCTCCTGCAGGCCCACCAAATCGCAATAGGTATTGGACGCCATCCTTGAGCGTGACTACCAGTTCGCCACTCTTGGAATAGAAATCGATGCTATCGCCACCTTTTTGGTTTGGGTTCGGGAAGAAACCACGGCGTTGAAGCGACATCAGCGACTCGCTGTTTTTCAACAGGT
>JBBRJI010000691.1:0-3507 GCA_038219625.1 Pirellulales bacterium
CCAAGTATCTTGTCGACTTCTTGCCTTTTCCTGTTTGTTCGGCTGTGCCTCGTACGCTAACAGTCAAGAGTATCTCAATGGGATCAAGTGGACGGCCCCTGCTATCGTCACGCCTGGTACTCAAAACGCCGATCCCCCGTCCGATGCCGTTGTACTCTTTGACGGAAAAGATAAGTCGCAATGGAAGAATGCCGACACTTGGGAAGTAAAAGATGGCGTATTGATTTGTGGCAAAGCCCAGATCTCAACTAAGGCTGAGTTTGGAGATTGCCAACTTCACATAGAATGGTCCGCTCCAACACCTGCTGTGGGAAGTAGCCAAGGCAGAGGCAACAGCGGCATCTTCATGATGGGCAAGTACGAGCTGCAAGTCCTCGACTCGTTTGACAACCTCACTTATTTTGATGGCCAAGCTGGCGCGATCTACAAACAAACACCTCCCTTGGTCAACGCCATGCGGCGTCCCGGCGAATGGAATACCTATGACATCTTCTGGACAGGACCACGTTTCAAAGAAGATGCCTCGTTGGACACGCCTGCTTATATCACCGCCGTCCACAACGGCGCTCTAATCCTCAACCACTTCCAACTGCTGGGAGACACCCCGTTCAATCGTCCCCCTCAATACAAGGCACACCCACCAAAGGGACCCATTTCTATCCAAGATCACGGAAACCCAGTGCGGTTTCGAAATATCTGGATTCGAGAGATTAAGCCAGTACAAGGAGTGCAGGAACGGGAACCATTCCTCCGCAACGGTAACAAAGAAACGCCTATCTCTAAAGCCGGCGAAAAGAAATAGGATGGCTCTTTGAATCACGTTGCTTCCACCGACCAGGGTCGGTGGAGAGCAGTCCATTTAGTTAACGAAGTAGCTGCCAATCATCGCTCCACCGACACGGGGTCGGTGGAGGCATGTCGGCCAGACTTCAGACTTCAGACTTCAAACTTCACCCGCCTTACTGCCCACCTTCGGTCCGTTTGGACCACCACGGTAAGCCCACGCCCCCGTCCATCGTCAGCGTAGTTCCTGTCATGTAAGCTGCTTCCTCGCTTAACGTGAAGCAGATGCCATGCGCCATTTCTTCCGAAGTCCCTAGACGCTTCATGGGTATCTGTTGTGCGCCGTTGGCAAGTTGTTCTTCCGAAAAGAATTTTCTTTCTCCAGGTGTATCGATCCAGCCTGGATGAAAAACGTTGACTCGAATTCCATGTTGAATCAACTCGATAGCCGCGGTTCGGGCCATATGGTCAATCGCGGCTTTGGCCATGTTGTAGGCCATGGCGGTTGGAAACGGAATGATCGAGTGGGGAGAGCTGACCACCGTGATACTGCCACCCCAGCCTTGCTTGATCATTTGCTGAGCCGAGGCTCGAACTCCGTGCAACGCTCCCCACATACTAACTTCGATTGTACGACGAAAGCCAACCATATCCGCTTCGACCATCAATTGACGATCGCTATAAACCGCATTGGATACGAAGACATCCAAGCTACCAAACTCACTTACGGTCCGTTGAACCATATCCTCGACGGCAGCCAAATCCGACACGTCGCAGGCCACGACGAGGGCTTTGCAGCCGAGCTTGCGAATCTCTTCGGCAACCTCGTCGGCTTGATCTTTGCTCGAGCTGCAATTGACTGTTACATTTGCACCACCTTGTGCCAGAGCCATAGCGGCAGCCCTCCCAATCCCCTTCGAAGATCCGGTCACCAATGCATTCTTTCCTTTGAAATTATAGTGCATTTGCGCTCGTGCTCCCGTTTTTTTACTTAGATTTGAAATGCGACCGAATCGGATTCTGGACTAACACTGAAAAGACTACCTGCCGTAACCTCGGAGAGCAACATCTGATTCGGCCTATCATGGATGAGGCACATCGCCATGGACCTGGCCAACGGCCTCCGACACCTGTTGCAAGTTCCGACGTAAGAAGGGTGCGGTAAGCTGCAGCATGCAGGAACTATTGTTTACCCACGGTCACCGTGCGTTCGAGTTGGATGCCAAAGGCGGCAATCCGATCTCGAACTTTACCGCGCGTGATACCCAGAATTTCAGCGGTTTTGGATTGATTTCCTCCAGCCACATCTAGGATTTTTGCGAACAATCGACGTTCCATGTGTTCTAACGCTTCGGCATATAGGTTGGTTGAACCAAGCGCCAGTTTCTCTTCGATGAATTTGAAAAGTTGAAAATCATCGACAGTTGCCGGCCACACTTCGTCCGTGCTTTGATGGGTAACTTGGTTTTCGCCATCGCTTGGTCCTTGTGTCGATAGGTTCGACGTTGCAACTTCAATTGGGATGACATTTGCAGTTGGTGCGGGCCCTACCATGGTATCGGATTGCGAGCAAACAAACGGTGGTAAGTTATCTGCCCCGATGACAGTTCCAGTTGTGTTGATCATCGATTGACGCACGACCGACTGAAGCTGCCGGACGTTGCCCGGCCAATCGTACTTGAGCAGAAAATGGTAAGCTGCGGGCGCAATCCCTTGAATGTCCTTCTTGCCCATCTCAGACTTCGCGCGGCGAAGGAAATACTCCAGCAAAAGTGGAATGTCCTCTCGTCGTTCTTTTAACGGAGGAAGTTCGATCGTGAAACCATTCAATCGGTACAGCAAATCCTCCCGAAACTCATTCTGTTTCACCATTTGTTCGAGGGGACGATTGGTTGCGGCGATGACTCGGACGTTGGTGGTAACCAATTCGTTTCCGCCAACGCGTTCGAACTTTTGTTCTTGAAGGAGCCTCAGAACTTTGCCCTGAATGATGGTTGACATGTCGCCAATTTCATCCAAAAAGATCGTTCCGCCATCGCATTGCTCGAATCTGCCGATGCGACGCCGTTCCGCTCCGGTAAACGCCCCTTTTTCGTGCCCGAAGAGTTCGCTCTCTAGAAGTTGATCCGGGATCGCTGCGCAATTGACAGCCACAAAAGGCTTATCCGCTCGGTCGCTGTGCTGGACCAAAGCGCGTGCAACCAGTTCCTTGCCGCATCCGCTTTCACCTCGGATCAGGACCGTCACATTTTCAGCCGCGACGCGACCAATGGCTTTGTAGACTTCGATCATCGCCTTGGATTTCCCGACGAATCGCTCTCCACCCGATTCGCCTTCCCCGACCTGAAATGCCACTGGCTCATCCATCATGCGTCGAGCCTTGAGAGCGCTCAGAGTCAGACTCCGAATCTGCCCAATGTCGAGAGGCTTTGAGAGATAGTCGAATGCACCCGCACGCATGGCCTGGATGGCTGTCTCACTTGAAGTATCGCCGGTGATGAAGATGACAGGCAGTTTGCGGTCAATCGCCCGAATTTTCCGGAACAATTCCAGCCCATTATGATTTGGCAGGAAAACGTCTAACAGAACGACGGATGGTTTTTCGGAATCCAGCAAATCCAAGCCGACATCGCCATCCGCTGCTGGCACGACGGATATCCCACAATATCCATCCAATCCACTAGCTACAATGTGGCGGACAGAACGGTCATCATCAATAATCAG
>JBBRJI010000692.1:0-3505 GCA_038219625.1 Pirellulales bacterium
GAAGTCTCACGAAAGATATCATGCCGGACTTTCTCCATCTATCCGAGGCTGGCTACCAGATTTGGGCTGATGGAATCGGTCCGAAATTGGCAGAGTTGATGAAGTGAAGTTGAAGATCGAGAGGGACCATCCTTCACGGAGAAAGCGGAATGCAAGAAGAGTTAAAAAAATCTTGTCGGCGAAGCCATTTGTTCTTTTTACGATCGTGATGAGTGACGACAACACAAAGATGCCGCTTAGGTGAGCGGTAAATTAAATATCGACAATTCCTTCTATTCGGAAAAATGATGTCCATTCCCAGTCGAAACACTCGAATTGCTACTCTTGTTTTTTTGTCGTTCGCATTGGGTTGCGTCCCGAGTGGTTCAACACCAACTCCACCATCGAACACTGCCCCGCCAGTAGTTGGTTCATCGAACAACTCACCGAAACTAAACACCGCATCGACTTCTACGGAGCAAGTTGCACCAAGTAGTTCGGTTGTCGCAAATGCAATTGAGCCGACTCCTTCAGTGACATCCGCATTGGAGATTCCCCCTGTTACGGTGAAACCAGCGGCATTGATACCAGCGGCATTGATACCAGCAGCATTGAAACCAACCGCGGAACAGTTAGCTCGTTGGGCTCAGGCGGAACAAGAACCGATTCAATTGCTGGCTTGTCGCGACTGGAGCAAAACAGGCTTCGTCGAAAAATTGGCCAGTTTGCCTAACGGTCGTATGTTCCTGTTGGCTGGTACCAAGGTTACGCTTTGGTCCATTGATGGGACCGAGCCAGAGCATGTTTTTCATGACTTGGCAACTTCGGGAAAAGAGTTGTCGATCAAATCGTTGGCGGTGGCGCCTAATGGCAAATGGTTTGCAGCGGGTGATTCCGAGGGGCTCTTGAAGATTTGGAGCGTGGGCGATCGAAAAGAAGTGCATTCCAAGAAAATATTTTCGACCGGTATCACGCAAATTGCAATCTCGCCGGATGGCCAGGAAATTGCGATGATCAGTTATGACGTCAACGTCGCAATCTACGAATCGAGCACGCTAGAAAAGAAGAATCAATTCAAAATCGATTCGAATGGCTTGAAGAACATCGCGTACGTGACTCAGGGCCAACTCGCGGCCGCCGCTGAAACGACAACCCTTTGGAACACTTCCACCGGCAAACAGGAGCAAATACTCTCGCCCGGTCGGTATCAATCGGCTCTTGCTCGTTCCAAGGATGACAAGTGGTTTGCGTTTGGCGAGAAAGACGATCTTCAATTCTGGGATGTTGATCACGCTAAAAAGGCGTCCAAGAGTTTCACCAACGTTGCGATGAATGAACTGGTGGATTTCTCTCCAGATGGAAAGTCGCTGATCACCGCCAATGGCTCGAATATTCGACTTTGGGATATCGAAACACAGCGATTGGTGCAAGTTATTGACGTTGTAGGGTGGCCCATCGTAGGCTTGAGTTGGTTGCCAGAAACGAATGTCGTTTTGGTGACCACTGCAAACGGTTGGACGCGAATTTGGGGCACGGTCAAGTCGGGTGAGTCACTTGGGCTGCGTCCCATGCATGCTGCCATTGTCTTGCCAGACCCTTCAGCCAGAGAGCCCGCTACAACCGAACAATGGTTGCAAGCGATCGACCTTAGATCTTTTCCGCGACTCGCTGGCGACAAGCCGATGATCGCAGAGAGTACTCGCCTGATGTATTCGGCTCACGAGACACTGGAGCAAGCGAAAACGTTTTACGACTATTACTTGAAACGAGCCGGATGGACCGAATCCGCTTCGCCGTCGGCAGCATTGGCGCCCGGCAGCGTCGAATACATTAAAGGTGGCTTTATGCTTACTGTATCCTTTACGGCGGAAAGTGAGAACAAAACGAATATTGGTCTCCACAACATTGGCAATTACGATCTGAGGTGGTTGCCGAAATTCGATGCGGCCCCGATCGTGGAAGGTTACTCAAGTGCAAACGCGGTCATGGTCGAAACGAAGGCCGATATTCTTTCAATTGAGACCACACTGCTGAAAAAGTTGCACGAAGCGGGCTGGACTCCTTTTTCGAGGCTTCACTCAAGTCACAACGAGGAGGTCGATGTTCGCGACATGGAATTCTTGCGAAACGGGACGGTACTTCGAGTTTCCATTCGCCGGTTTCCCGCCGATCCAACGAGCTTCCATATTCAGCAGTCCGTCTCCTCGAGCAATCATGCCTTGCCTATTCCCAAGGACTGTGGATTCGTCGAATTCGACGGGAACACGCGGCCATTTCTAGTGGCAACTACTAATTTGTCGTTGGAGCAAACCACTGAGTTTTACGACAAATCCATGAAGTCCGAGGGTTGGCTTGTCCATGAAATCCGGCGAAACGAAAAAGAGGAGCAGAGTTGGCTAACTTTTCGTCGTGGGCAACAAGACGTCTTAATCGGGTTGGTGAAGCAAGAGGGTGGTAGAACTTTGATCCGAGTCGGCGATCGATTAGAAAACGCTTCGTGGCAATTGGCGAAACCTAAACCGGTGGCCGACGCGAAGTCTGTCGGTGCGAGTATCGAAGCTGCAGATTTCCCAATCTTAAACGAAACCAAATTGGCAACGTATGATTCGAATGGGAAGAGCATTGAAGTGCAAATGGATGGGGCGTCGATGACGGAGGTGGCCGATCGCTATAGCCAGGCACTTCAGGGACTGGGTTGGACCATTAAGGGTTCTGGCATTCGCTCAGACGAGTACACGTTTTTGACATTCACCAAGGAGAAAGTCGAGATGAATCTACGAGCAAGATCGATGGCAGGAAAGATCGTGATCAACATCCAAGGGAACGGACTGATTTGGACGAAGCCGTTGCCAGGAGGCAAAAAAATCGTTTCTTACGAAACTTGGTTGCGTCAAAACAAGCATCCCGCGAACTTGGATTTGCTAGATGCGTACAAAGTCGAGATGCAATCGATTGCGGCACGGCGGTCGCCACCTTAATTCCGAGCAAGTCGCCCCTGGAAGAATTCAACTCACCCGAAGCGGACCAACATTTTCGTATGGCATTTTTCTGCCGGTTGAATATGCCGAAGATAGCGGGATGTACGGGAAGCGAATGCTAAGGCGAGCGGCAGACAGAAAAATACCAGGCCAGGCTGCCGTGTGGCACGCCCAAAGCGATTAGCGATGGGCGTGGGAAGTGTGGCAAATGACTCTAGCGATTCACCACGCCCTTCGTACCTCAGAGCGTGCCACCCGTACCTCAGAGCGTGCCACCCAGTTGATAGGTCGATTTCAATCTGCTCCTCGCCTAACAAAATATTGCCATCACGCTTGACGTGCAACGGCGTTGGCGATACGATGGTGACCCCTCGTGGATGGGAACTTTGCGGTTCCTGACGCAGGGGAAATTGATCTTTGACAATATGGTTGGATTGGTAGATGGCATCTTAAAGTTCATCAGCTCGAAGTTGTTTGAGCGGTTTTGCTGCGAAAGCGGTATTGCTGTTTTGGCAGTTTTGGGAGTGGATGGACAATGCAATTTAGTT
>JBBRJI010000693.1:0-3502 GCA_038219625.1 Pirellulales bacterium
GTACGCCAAAACGCATCCGTCGGGGGCAAGCCCCGAAACGGATGGACTAGGTCGGCTTTGCTCCGCAAAAGTGCGTTAGCGCGGCGCACTTTCGCGGAGCGAAAGGCGACAATGGTTCGCGAAATCTTAGACGGGCGGTAATTCTATGAGCGAATGAACAGCCTGTTTGATTACCGCTTTGTCAGATTCGCTCAATTCACCCAAGAGAGGCTGCATAGGACCAGTTGCGGCGATACCCGCCGCCGCAACCGCTTCATGCAAGACGCGAATCGGCTGGATCGAATTCCTCAAGTCTTCCAGCGGACCAAAGGTGGCACGAATCCTTTCTGCCTTAGCAAAATCCTGTGCTTGGATCGCTCTGAGCATCGCCATCGATCGCGCAGGGGCAACGCAAACGCAGCCGCTTGTAAAACCACCCACTCCGAAATCCCTCAAGTGGATGATGGCTGGCTGCTCGCCGATTCCACTGACCACGATATTGGCCGGCACCAACGAAAGAATCTCTGTCAAGTATGGGTCAACACTTGGATTCTCTCGAACCACTGCATACTTGATCCAACTCACTAGTCCATCGCGGACTAAGGAATCAACAATCGATGGCGAGAGCCAACGGTCATGCTTGAGGTACAACACAATCGGTTTGCCGTACTGTTCTACAAAGAGTCGAATTCCCGTCGCGATCCCGGCTTCGTCTGCGATTTCTTTCTGAGGCAAAATCATGGCCGTAGGGAAATCATAATCTTTTAACACCTGGGCTTGGTCCATCATGATTCCGAAGGTGGGCCCGACCGATGGCACAATCCAAGAATTTGGCGCTGCAGCATCAGCAAGGATAGTGAGCGCGTCGGCGTATTCCGTAAGTCTCATGTGATAGAAAACCGCGTTGCCGCCATAAAGCAATGTGGAAACACCACCCGCTTCAATAGCCCGAATGATCTTCGTGTTTTCCACGACAGAGATTCTTCGGTGAGCATCGCGAGCAAGGGGCGGTACTGCAATCACACTGGCGGCGAGCAATTCGGGAGTTACAACAGAAGTCCACATTAGAAAATATCCGGTTCTCGGTTCGAAGAATGGCCATGGAGGAAGTCAAAATCGCAGCCTTCATGCGCCTGCGTTACGTGATCTGCAAAAATACGATGATAACCTCGCGTCCACGTGACGGAAGGCGGCACCCAATTTTCTCGCCGCTTGCTCAAAGTCGCTTCGTCGACCAGCAGCATGAGACTTCGGTTTGCGACATCCAATTCAATCAAATCGCCATTTTCCACAAACGCGAGCGGCCCGCCCACATGAGATTCTGGAGAAATATGAAGAATACATGTTCCATAGCTGGTCCCGCTCATCCTCGCATCAGAAATCCTAACCATGTCTCGAATACCCCGCTTGAGCAGCTTTTCAGGAATCGGGAGCATACCCCATTCAGGAAAACCGGGCGCGCCTATTGGCCCTGCGCTTCGAAGCACAAGAACCGTGTCCTCGGTGACAGCGAGCTCTGGATCATTGATTTGCTTCTTGAGCTCGGCATAGCTGTCAAAAACCAACGCGGGCCCCACATGCTTTTGCAAATGGGGTTCCGCCGCCACGGTTTTTATGACACATCCATTGGGGGCCAAATTTCCTCGGAGGACACACGTCCCTCCCGTCGGCCACAAAGGATTGTCACGAGTTCGAATGACCGAATCGTCGATCACTTCGGCAGACTGAATCTGCTCCCCTAACGACATGCCATTGACGGTCCGTGTTTCCAGTTGCAACAAGTCCCGCATTCTAGATAGCAAGCCGGGTAATCCACCTGCGTCATAAAAATCCTCCATCAAATACTTGCCGCTGGGACGAAGATCTGCCAGAACAGGTATTCGCTTGGACATGGCGTCATAGTCATCCAGCGTTAATGGGATGTCGGCTCGTCCCGCCATGGCAATCATATGAACAATTGCGTTGGTCGAGCCACTTATCGTTAACTGAGTGGCCATTGCATTTTCGAAACTGGCGCGTGACAGCAAACTGCGCGGCGTTATGTTTTGCCAAGCCAGCTCCACTGCCCGTCTGCCGGTAGCGACAGCCAGCCGACTGTGTTCGGCTACGACCGCAGGAATACTTGCTGCATTGGGTAGCGTCAGCCCCAAGGCCTCTGCGATGCAAGCCATCGTCGATGCAGTTCCCATGGTCATGCAGGTACCGGCGGATCGCGCGATGCAGTTTTCGACGCCCTTCCAATCGCTATCACACAAGTTTCCAGCGCATCTTTCTGCCCAGTACTTCCAAGCGTCTGTACCACTGCCCAGCGTCTGGTCTTTCCATCGTGCCTTGAGCATCGGCCCAGCCGGAAAGAAAATCGAAGGAACATTTGCTGAGATCGCACCCATAATGAGGGCTGGCACAGTCTTGTCACAACCACCCATCAGCACTACCGAGTCTACGGGATGGCAACGTATCACTTCCTCCGTTTCCATCGCCAGCAGATTTCGATAGAGCATGGTCGTCGGCTTCATCAGCATCTCGCCAAGACTCATCACGGGCACTTCAACGGGAAAGCCTCCGGCTTGCAATACGCCACGTTTAATTTCATCGACTCGCTGTTTGAAATGGGAATGACACGTATTGAGATCACTCCAAGTATTTAGCAAGGCAACGATCGGTTTGCCCTGATAATCGGCGTCGTCAATTCCCATGCCTTTGAGACGTGAACGATGGCCAAAACTGCGCAGGTCATCGGGGCCAAACCACCGATTGGAACGCAGCTTGTTTGGATCTTTTGTTTCAATGGGCTTGTCTTTCGCAGACATTGGAATCAAGTTCTTTTCTAGAGTAAAGTAAGTCGCCCTCCCCTCGCTTCGCGAGACCCTCCCAAAGGGTGGGTAGCTAAGCTGGACAACGTCCTTGTTCGATGGATTGTTCGGCTTCTCGATACTTTTCTGTGTAATCTAACTCCCCCTGAAAATATCCAAGTGTTTGCGCCAATTTTGATTATCGACCACTGGAAAATCGGTTCGGAAATGCACACCACGGGACTCGGTGCGGGCCAGGGCGGCAGCCGTCATTTGAAGGCTGACCGTCAGGATGTTCTGCAATTCCCATCCGTCAACGCCCGACAGATCTTGAGCCAAAACATAACTACAATACTGTTGTATCGCATGCACTGCTTCGGTAAGGCGATCCTCGCGTCGCTGGACTCCCACATTACGCCACATCAACGCCCGAACCGCGTTTCGAATGTCAGCCAAGTCAATCGGTTGGCTAGGCTCACCTTTGGCTGGATTTGAAATAGGCAAAACTCGCAATTCACCATCCATGTTGCTCAAAGCTGCCCGAGATGCATTTCGCCCAGCGATCGCACCGTAGACAAGCCCTTCGAGCAGGCTATTGGATGCGAGGCGATTGGCTCCATGTAGACCAGTGCTGGTGACTTCCCCGGCGGCCCAAAGTCCTGGCAGCGTCGTCTGTGCATTTCCGTCCACCTCGCAGCCACCAATCATGTAGTGGGCTCCAGGTCGCACCG
>JBBRJI010000694.1:0-3501 GCA_038219625.1 Pirellulales bacterium
CATTCGAAAGCATCGAACGAACGGTTTCGGTACTCAACGAGAAAAGCTGAAAACTATCTGCCTGAACGCTGCTCTCTATCCCGGCAGGAACAGCAGTAGGATCGGTTGGCTTCCAAATGTTTTGATAGTCAGCTCCGATGAGAGCCGCCAAGAGTTGTCTGGCCTCAAGTTGTTCGATCGCATGCCGTCTGCGTGGGGGATTGCTTCGTGAGGATGTACGTGGACTTTTGGCCGTCATGTTGCTCTATGTTTCGATTGAGAAACGCTATAGGGGCGCACCGACCGCCAGTTCGGGCATGGCTTCAACTGCCTGCTTAACCGTATTTACCGCTACAGAGAGCCATACGAAGGAGTATGATAGTCCTGCGTGCGCAAGTCAATCAATCGGTAGAAAAGAACAAAAATCCTGGGGGCCGATCAGGCTGTCGAAGACAATTTTCCAATTCCCAAATTACTAACCTGGATTACCGACGCGAACTTACTGAAACAAGACCGATCCAATTCGTACCATGGTCGCTCCCTGTTCGATTGCGATCTCGAAGTCGTTGCTCATTCCCATCGAAAGTTCTTGAAGAGGCATTCCAAAGCGAATGGACCATCTCTCTCGAAGTAGCCTCAAGGATTCGAATTCACACCGTGCTTGGTCTGCCCCGCCGCTCAGACTCCCCATACCCATCAACCCAGCTATCTCAAGGTTGTTGTTTGGCTCGCTTCGCTCTGTCCATCGCTCCAAAAGCAATTCCGCGTCCGCAACGAGGATACCGGTTTTGTCGGGTTCACCCGAAATGTTCACCTCCAACAGGAGCTGAAGCGGTTCGGGTCTGTCCCCAACGTCGGTAACGATTTGATCCAGTAATCGTTGCGAATCCAGCGAATGCATCGTCTGGAGGAGTGGTAGCGTTCGTTTTACCTTGTTTCGTTGCACATGTCCGATCATGTGCCACCGAACCTCGCGATCGGCCATCGCGGCGGATTTGTCCCAGAGCATTTGAGGTCGGCTTTCGCCCATGTCTCGACAGCCGGCTTCGTACAACCAGCCAGCCACCGTTGCGTCAAAATACTTCGTCACGCCGACGATGCTAACTTCGGCTTCCGACCGCAACGATCGTTTAGTGGCCTCCGTTACACGTTCCTTTACGGACAAATAGTTTTCCCGAACGCGTGCTGCTGTAGGGATATTCACTTGTGTACAAGATCGCCTAGTTGAAAAGGGTTTGCGAACACCTGAATCGGAACCGTCATGCCATAGCGGCGATAGATCTTATCGAGTCGCTCCGCATCCAGTGGGTTCGCATCGATCTGTCGGATGCAGATGCGCGCTACCTGGGTTGGGTACTTGGCTGCTAACTTTGCGTAGATTTCAGGATCGCGTTCTCCGCTGTCACCCACCAGCACGAACATCCTTTCGGGCAGTCGTCGCATGAGTGTCCGAATTACCCCTCCCTTACTTTTACGACGCAGGATTTGCCAACGCTTAAAAAGTTGATCCCTAAGCCGGAACCATTTCAAATGCATACTACCCATGGGAAAATCCTCTTCGACGAGAAACCGATGGATTGCCCCGTAGATCTGCCAGGGGCTGCTGCTCACGTAGTGAAAAAGAGCTCCCTGATCGGCCCATCTTCGATAGGCGGTTGACATGCCGTCAATCGCCTCAAAGGGTTCTGCAAAGGTGCGCATCAACATTCGCCGACGGCTATTCACCTCGGTGATCTTGATCGTGTCGTCAATGTCGGTAATAACGCTAATCCCTTTGCGTTCGGCCAGGAAAACGGAACTGCAATTTTGCCCGAGCCCGATATCCCATTTCTGATGGCAATCCAATTCGGGAGCGGCGCTGATTTTGGGGAAAGTGCCGTAGGTTTTAAAGGATTCCAGCTGCTTGGTCGGCAAGTCCAGCTTGCAATTAAATAATCCACTTGCCTTGGACTTCCTGCGCAGAACATAGAGTTGGCCAGCAAGTTCGACTTGGACACGTGTACCGACGATCGGCGCCGCCACAAATCCTTGGATGCGGTTGCGAAAGAGATCCCCCTCCGCGATGTCCGAGGGGACGCTCAGTGCACGAATCAAGCCTCGAATCATCAAGCGTTTGCTGAAAGTGGCAGGGGCCGACTGCGAAATGCGACCCTGAATTTGAATTCGCCAAAGGTCACCTGACGCAATCGGATAGCCGACGGTCGGGTAGAGACAAACCTCTGGATCCGATTCGTTCCGAAGCGCCAAATCAGGGCTCATTCGCGGTTGCTCCGCAGGTTCTCGAGTCGATCCATCGATCCCTGGGTGGGGTTCGCGAATCGCCATACTACACCGCGACCTTGACAGAAGATCGCGTTGCAATCGATTGGTAGATCGCTTCGACAGCCAGTAGATCCTTGAGCCCTTCTTCGCCCGAAACCTTGGATGGTCTATTCTCTAGAATACACTTGGCAAACTCGTCCATCTCGACAGCAAATTGGTCAGTCGACTCCAACTCCACTTTGCCTTTGGAAGTTTCCATACGATTGCCCGAGTAACTGAAGGCTGGGTCCATTCGAACGAAACCGTTTTCGGTAAAGGCATTGAATCGGTTGAGGCCGTTGAAGTTGTAACTGGTGCTACAGTATGCTAAAACGCCTGATGGAAACTGCATGAGCCAAGTGATCGATTCGTCTACCTCAGCAAATTTGATCGCGTCGGTTTTCGTTTCCTGTGCAGTGATCCAGGATGGTTCTTCGCCAGTCAAGTAGCGGCAGGCTTGAAGAGCGTAAACGCCGACATCCATCAGGGCCCCTCCGCCAGCCAAAGGCTTTCGAAGCCGCCATTGCTTTGGGTCGCCAATCTTGAATCCAAAGCCAGCTTCGATCATTTTGATCGCGCCCAATTCCTTGTTGCGAGTCATCTCCATGCACTTGAGATGATGAGGCTCATATTGGCATCGGTATCCGATGGCCAACTTGCGATCTGCCGCCTTGCAAGCCGAAATCATTTCGCGGCACTCGGACGCACTGTTTGCCATCGGCTTTTCACATAGCACATGTTTTCCGGCTTTGGCCGCGCGGATTGTAAACTCTGGGTGCATGCTGTTTGGCAATACCACATAGACCAAATCGACGGAGTCGTCTGAAGCGATTTTGTCAAAGGAGTTGTAGTTGTAGATATGGTCGCGTCCAACTCCGTACTTTTCGCCCCAAACTTTTTCCTTTTCCGGTGTTCCCGTGACGATGGCCGCCAATTTGCAATGAGTAGCTTTAGCAAGAGCCGGTGCGATTTGGTTGGTACTGAGACTTCCTAATCCAACCAACGCCACACCTAGCTTCTTGGTTTCATGCGCATGTGTTGGCGAGGAGAAAAATCCTCCTTGAGCCAGACCTGCGGCGACGCCCGCCGAGACGGTGCTGTTCAGAAAACTGCGACGACTGAAATGCGATGGGCTCATGGGGTTCGTTTCTTGGGGGTGGGGGGAGGATGGGAATTCTGCTTACCATTCTAGTCGATAGCAACAGAATCTCGCCAGCGCTA
>JBBRJI010000695.1:0-3486 GCA_038219625.1 Pirellulales bacterium
CGTCATCCCTAAGAAGAATAGATGGAACACTTTTTTCATCGAATTCACTCCATTGAATTGATTGTTTGAGCGAGTCCCGTCTTCCGCAAATGCAGTGACGATCGGACCTCGGTTACCCCCGCATCGAATGCGGATTTGCAAGCTATTGCGGAGACATCCTGCCTCCACACACAACGGCCTCGACGGTACCAACAGCAGATCGAACACTCTTGTCCAAAACCAATGGACATTTCAGGATGGTCCTAAAATCGGAATAATGCGTAAGAGCATGCGATTTCGCACCTCGGAAATGTTAAACTTTACGCACTATTCGGTTTGAGACATTCGCGTTGAATTCAATCGCCCCAATCCCGTCCATGACTCGCCCTGATCCGACGCGAAATCGGTTCGGAATCCCGCAATCCAAACATTGTTTTTTTCTGTTTGTAACGATAGAAACGGCCAAGGGTACACTAGAGGGCTATGATTTAATCGTCTCTGTGCAGGCTATTGTCGCTTTTTTATCCGCAAAAGTGCGTTAACGTGGCGCACTTTCGCAGGACGAAAGGCGACAATAATAAATTCACAGCCTAGGATCGGAGGCGAAACAATAATGCATCATGCGGAATCTTCTCTCTCAATCGCCGAACTGTTTGCCCGATGTATTTCAGATTGGAAATCAAATGACAAAAAACAATCACGTTCAATTTGGCATTGGAAGGCTGATGGTGTTGACCTCGGTGGTTGCCTTTTCCATGGCGATCTCCATACGCTTCCACTCTCCTACAGTCGCTCAAGGCATCTTCGCAGTTTACCTGATGTTTGTGGCAGGATGGGCCGTCGTGCGGGGACCAAGCATATTTGCCGGCTTGGTTGATGTGAATAACAAACTGCGTCAGGTCAAAGTTCAGCGAGCAGAACTCGAACGGGAGCTTCGCCAACGCCGGCGCGCGCATGAAACCAAAGAATCGCTTGACAGCTCGAGTGAGCTTTAAAAATTAGAGGATTCTCGGTTGGGACTATTGAGCCACGAACTAAAAAAATGCTACGATCAGCATGGCCCGCTACCTCCATGATTATTCCTCTCAAAGAAAGAACATTCCAAAATGCATATCCACATAAAGGGTACGGCGCTCCTTCGTACCATTGCAATTTGGTTTTCGATGAGTTGCCTGGTGCATGCGCAGTGGAAGCCAGCCGAAACACGATTGATGACCGAGTGGGGACGTTCGCTCACGCCGGACGCCGTTTGGACCGAATATCCACGTCCACAGTTTCAACGGGCGAATTGGACTAATCTCAATGGGCTTTGGTCCTATGCCGTCACCCCCAAAGACGCCGCAAAGCCAACCGCATGGAACGGTGAAATCTTGGTCCCCTTTTGTCCAGAGTCGCCACTCTCGGGCGTTGGTCGTTTGATCGATCCAACAGAAACACTCTGGTACCGACGTACGCTTCCTGCGTCCGCTTCGGGAATGCGAAGTATCCTGAACTTTGAAGCGGTAGACTACGCAACGACCGTATGGGTCAATAGCAAAGAAATTGGGACCCATCAAGGGGGCCACACACCGTTTTCGTTCGACATCACCGATTCGCTCAAGAGTGTCGGTGACAATGAATTGGTCGTGCGAGCCGAGGACGCCACCGAAGGCTATCAACTGCACGGTAAGCAAAAACTTCAAAACCAGGGCATCTGGTACACCCGCGTTACTGGCATCTGGCAAACGGTCTGGATGGAGCAGGTACCTGCCATGCATTTGCTGGACCTAGACTATGAGTGCGACATAGCAGCCGGCACCGTCACGGTAAGCCCATTCATTGCCAATCCATCGGAGGGTGCCAAAGTACGCGTTGTGGCTTCCTTCCAAGGACAACCTGTGGGAAAAGCCGAAGGGACTGGACCGGTCCTGTTGACCGTGGAAAATCCACAACTCTGGAGTCCTAGTACGCCTAATCTTTATGAACTCAAGGTCGAGCTTTTAGACAAACTCGGAACAACTGTTGATACCGTGCAAGCCTATACGGCGTTGCGTTCGTTTGGCAAAGTCAAGGATGCGAACGGCCACTTGCAGTTGACGCTCAATGGCAAATTCATCTTCCATTGGGGGCCGCTCGATCAAGGTTGGTGGCCGGATGGTTTGCTGACTCCACCCTCGGACGCGGCGATGCTATCCGACATTGAGTTCTTGAAATTGTGCGGCTTCAACATGATTCGCAAACACATCAAAGTCGAGCCTCGTCGTTATTACTACCACTGCGATCGACTCGGAATGATCATGTGGCAAGATCAGGTCAGCAGCGGCTATGGCCAACGGAGGCGCGATGGCGCCAGTAGCCCACCTTGGACACGCTTGCAAGCGAACCCCGCTGAGGCGGAATGGCCCAAGGCAGCTCACGAACAATGGGTCACCGAATACAAGCGCATGGTCGATCATCTTCGCGATGCAGCTTGCATTGGTGTTTGGGTTCCGTTCAATGAAGCTTGGGGCCAACACGCAACCATGGAGGTTGGCAAGATGGCGATGGAATACGATCCCATGCGGCTCGTCAATATTGCAAGCGGTGGGAATTTTTGGCCGATAGGGGACTTCGTCGACGAGCACAACTACCCCCATCCTTCCTTCCCATTCCACTTGGGAAAAGGGGGACGGTTCGCCGGCTTTGTGAAAGTCGTGGGTGAGTTCGGTGGACATGGTTGGCCTGTCGAAGGACATCTTTGGAAGACAGACGCAAAGAATTGGGGCTACGGTGGACTTCCCAAATCGAAAGAAGAATGGCAAGGCCGCTACAAGACTTCCATTGCGATCATCGCCGCACTTCGGGCCGAAGGAATTGCGGCTGGCGTCTATACGCAAACGACCGACGTTGAGGGGGAAATCAACGGACTGCTGACCTACGACCGCCAAAAGAAAATCGATACGGCTTGGCTGCGAGAACAGTCGGAACTGCTGCTCAACGCCCCGACTTCACTCACCAACCAACGCGAACTCATCGCCACCGCGGAGTTGCAACCCCAGAACTGGCAATACACGACCCGCGAACCTGGCGAATCCTGGATGAAACCAACGTTCGATAGCAAGGGATGGAACGAGGGCAAAGCCGGTTTTGGGGCGGGTACTCCGGCACCTCCCGGTTCTCAAATCCACACCGATTGGTCCACTCCGGATATTTGGGTGCGACGCTCTTTCGATCTCAAAGAGTTGCCAACGGGCAAACTCTATTTGCGGTTGCATCACGATGAAGATTGCAGCATTTACGTCAACGGTACTGAGGTAGCGAGCCTAAACGGTTATGTCACCAATTATTTTAATCTAGCGTTGGCTTCGAAAGACGTGTTGCTCAAAGGCACCAATGTCATTGCCATCCATTGTCGCCAAACGGGCGGCGGTCAGTATCTCGACGCAGGTCTTTTTTTCGCGGATTAAGTCACTCTTGTGGAGCAAAAGGTGATAACTGTGGACGAGCGAGGCCCTTCGCTCGTTGGAGCCCTTCAAGCCTGAGCGAAGG
>JBBRJI010000696.1:0-3459 GCA_038219625.1 Pirellulales bacterium
GCAGTGGGGCTATCCGCATCAAAACGCAGAATCGTTTCATCGCCAATTCCCTGCCGACTTTATTAGTGAAGCATTGGACCAAACCCGCGGATGGTTTTACAGCCAATTGGCAATCAGCACGATGCTCTTTGACAAGGAAGAGGTCGCGTATCCGCATCCGTTCAAGAACTGCATCGTTCTTGGGCTGATGCTGGCCGAATGGTATGAAAGCAAAGATGGCAAGCAACGTTTCCTCACCGAAGAAGAAGCTCGCGATGCGTTGGGCAGCGACATGGTGGTTAAGACGGGCAAGATGTCAAAGCAGCTTCGCAACTACCGCAGTCCACAAGAGATTTTCGATCGCTACGGCGCGGATGCGTTGCGTTGGTATCTGTTCGCAAACCAGCCACCTTGGAATTCCATTCTCTACAGCGAACGGGCCATCAAGGACAGCATCCCCGAGTTCATTTTGCGTTTATGGAACGTTTTCAGCTTCTTCACCATTTACGCAGAAATCGATGGCTTCAAGGGGCCATCCGGAATCGTTGGTCCTCTAGATCAATTGAATTCGGCGGAGTTCGTACAATCGCGGACGTATCGACCGATCGAACAGCGCAGCGAGCTGGATCGTTGGATGATGAGCGAACTAGCTGCTGCGTGCAAAGATGTCGTAGACCGAATGGATAAATACGATAGCTACGGTGCATGCCAAACGCTCAACGCGTTGGTCGATGCACTGAGCAACTGGTACGTTCGCCGCAGCCGATCCCGCTATTGGGCCGCTGACAAACAGGCGCCAGAAAAGCTCGATGCGTATTGGACGCTTTACGAAAGCCTCATCGTCATTGCAAAACTGATTGCCCCATTCACGCCTTTCATTGCCGAAGTGCTATGGCGACACCTCAAGGGTGATCTTGCCGGTGTCCGCGAGAGCGTGCATTTATGCGACTATCCAGAGGGCAGTTTTTCATCGCCAGATCCACTGCTCAATCAACGCATGGCATTGCTCCGAGAAATCGCCTCGCTTGGTCGTTCGGCTCGGATGGAAGCGAAGTTGAAAGTGCGTCAACCTTTGAGCCGAGTGGAAGTGACTTTGGCTGACGAATTGCATATGGAATGGTTGAAAAAGCATGACGATATCGTACGCGAAGAAATCAATGTCAAAGAAATCCATTATGCGAGCGGTGCAAGTCCATTTGTAGAATACTCAGTTCAGCCTAACTTCCGAAGGCTCGGACCGCGTGTAGGTGCCCTGCTCCCCAAAGTCAAACAAGCTCTTGCGAACGCTTCGGGAGCAAAGCTGCTTGAGCAAATGACCCAGTACGGGAAAATTGCGTTGACGATTGACGACAAGAACATCGAACTGGACAACGAGGACATCCAAGTCCGCATGAACGCGAAAGCGGGTTGGGCCGCTTCGCAGGGAGCACAATGCGTCGTTGCACTCAATACGGTATTGACGGAAGACTTGATCCGTGAAGGAATCGCCAAGGATGCCATCCGGTTGATACAAGATATGCGAAAGAAACGGCAGTGCAATTTTACAGACCGAATCGAGGTGACGTTGCAAAGTGACGAAGTGACCATCCGAACCGCGATCCTTGAAAACCACGATTTCATCTGCTCGGAAACACTTTCCGTTCGCTTAACAATGGATTCATCCTCAATGGGCGTCGAACTGGAGCCAGTCGAATTAGCCGATTTTACGGTCCAACTTGGCTTGATCGTCGTCAGTCCATAACGGTATTGAAAAGCCGAACAATCCATAGGCAAGGAGGTCGGATTGTTATGGGTATTTGAATTGGCTCTCCATTTATCATTCCTTTTCTCAGGAAACGAAACGCGACTTTTCTATGACAAACTACCGTACCGAAGTTGATTCAATGGGCGAAGTACAAGTCCCCGTCAACGCCTACTACAGTTCCCAAACTCAACGAGCGGTGGAGAATTTCCCAATCTCAGGTTGGCGACTGCCAACAGCCCTTATCCGCGGCATGGGCCGCGTGAAACTAGCTTGCGCAATTGCGAACAACGATCTCGGCAAACTCACTCATTCCGGAAAGAACACGCTTTCTAACGACCAGGTCCAAGCCATGTTTGCGGCTTGTCAAGAAGTTATCGACGGCAAGATGGACGGAGAATTTCCAATTGATGTTTTTCAAACAGGCTCCGGCACCTCCAGCAACATGAACATCAATGAAGTGATTTCGAATCGAGCGATTGAACTGATGGGTGGTGATCGTTTTTCGAAAACCAAACCGATTCACCCCAACGATCACGTCAACATGGGACAGAGTACAAACGATACGTTTCCAACGGCCATTCACGTGGCAACCGCTTGTGAAATACATAACACCTTGATCCCACAACTGGAACGTCTCACGAAGATCATGCGGGAAAAGTCCCAGAAATGGGACAGGATCATCAAGATCGGTCGAACCCACCTAATGGACGCCACGCCGCTCCGATTGGGACAAGAATTTGGGGGTTTCGCTCGGCAAATCGAACTATCGATCGAGCGTGCAAAACTGGCCGTGAAAGCGGTCTTGGAGTTACCAGTCGGAGGAACAGCAGTCGGTAGTGGTATCAATACGCATCCGGAATTCGGACGACGGGTCTCTGAGAATCTAGCAAAGCAAACCGGAATACCATTCGTCGAAGCCAAAGATCATTTCGAAGCCAACGCCCAACGCGACGGCTTGGTCGAATCGCACGGCCAGATCAAATCGATCGCCATGACGTTGTTTAATGTTGCCAACAACATCCGTTGGCTTGGCTCGGGTCCACGTTGCGGCTTTTACGAAGTCGTTTTACCAGACCGCCAACCAGGCTCCTCCATCATGCCAGGCAAAGTGAATCCAGTCATGTGCGAAAGCATGATGCAATTGACGGCGCGGGTCATGGGCAACGATACAACCATGACACTATGCGGGGCTTCGGGCGGGAATTTTCAATTGAACATCATGATGCCGGTCATGGGGGATGCAATGCTCGAAAGCGTGGCATTGCTATCCAATGGTGTCAGCGCGTTCATCGAGTTCTGCATGGACGGCTTGGAAGCGAACCCCGAGGCATGCGAAGCAGGAGTAGAGCAGAGCTTATCCATGGTCACGAGCCTCAATCCGTACATCGGCTACGAGAAGGCTGCGAAACTGACCAAAGAAGCATTCGCATCTGGCAAAACGATTCGGGAATTGTGTATTGAGCAAAGTGTCCTGCCAAAAGAAACGCTAGACGCCGCCCTCGATCCGCTCAGCATGACCGAGCCCCAGGCGTAGATCGAGGCTGATAGTCCCCCGCTAAGGCTAGTTCCAGATTGCCAAGCATCAGCAGTCGGAAGCATGACTAATGACATTTTACCGAGCACTTCGGAAATTTGGTGGTATTCTGTTTTAGCTGCAATGGAACATCCGAAAACCAGGGTTGGCAAGATAAATCCGCGGGAGTTGTCTTTCTTTCGCAGAGCGAAAGGCGACAATA
>JBBRJI010000697.1:0-3454 GCA_038219625.1 Pirellulales bacterium
GCGATCAAAGCGTCCCGTTGAACGTGATTTTCGGTGTCTTTTCGGGTACCGCGTTGCTATCCATCATCATTGTTTTGCTCATTAAACCAAACGAAAAAAACCGCCTAGTCAAAAAAGGAAATTTAGGACGTGCAACACGCCTCTCTTAAGGGCTTAATCGCCGCAACCCATACTCCGTTTCATGACGATGGCTCCCTGAAATTGGCAGTCGTGGCAAAGCAAGCCGATCACTTGTTGTCGAATCATGTTACGACTGTATTCATAGGAGGCAGTACCGGGGAGAGTCACTCGCTATCGTTGTCCGAACGAATTGCATTGTCGCAGCGATGGTTTGAAGTCGTCAACGGAACCTGCTTGCGTGTCGTCGTGCATGTCGGCTCGAATTGTTTGGCGGACGCGAAAACCCTCGCGTCACAAGCGGAGCAATTGGGAGCGGCCGCGATCTCGGCCTTAAGCCCGAGCTACTTCAAACCGCGTTCGCTCGATATGCTCATCGCATGCGTGGGTGACATCGCTTCCGCTGCCCCGCAAACGCCTTTCTACTTTTACGACATTCCCGTCTTAACCGGCGTGAACTTCTCGATGTCCGAGTTTCTCGAGCAGGCAGGAAATCGTATCCCGAACTTAGCAGGCATCAAGTTTACGAATCCCGACCTCATGGCCTTTCAGTTGTGCTTGAGAGCGGACTCAGGCAAGTGGGATGTACCATTTGGCTGCGATGAATTTTTGTTGGCAGCTCTAGCACTCGGAGCCAAGGGAGCGGTTGGCAGCAGCTTTAACTTTGCAGCACCGATCTACCATCGAATGATGGCTGCCTTCGAACGCGGGGATCTTGCAACCGCGCGAAACGAACAATTTCGAAGCGTGCGTCTGATTCAGTTGCTAGCGAGCTACGGCTATATGGGAGCGGCCAAGGCGGTGATGGGGATGTTAGGGGTTCCGGTAGGGCCAGCACGGTTACCGAACGGAACGCTTGCGATGGAACAAGTTTCGCTTCTCAAGAGCAAGCTGGAGGAGATGGGATTTTTTGAATGGGTGACTGTTAGTCGCTAGTCATTGGTCATTGAAATGCCCCCGAGTTTTACTCGGGGGATATTTACCATACCTCTAGAAATAGATGGGCGTAACCCCTTGTGTGAATCTTGACAAGGTAAGATGGCGATTCAAAACAAAATCTCTTTCCGATGTTATCAAACCCTTAAAAGGCTAATCGCGATGCGACTAACTCAAGTTCCACCCCCTTCATCCCACTTGATTGCCATTTTGTTTTTCGCCATTGTTTCGTTGAATTTGTTAGTCGCACAGGACACCGGCAAAACGAGCGACGAAGAGTGGATCCAGCTCTTCAATGGCAAGGACTTAGACGGTTGGAGTCCCAAAATCCGCTACCACGAACTAGGTGATAATTTCGCCAATACATTTCGGGTCGAAAAGGGTGTCCTAAAGGTCGGGTACGAAGGCTATTCCGAATTCAAAGAAACCTTCGGACATCTCTTTTACAAGGACTCCTTTTCGCATTATCGCATTCGTGTGGAATATCGCTTCGTTGGTGAACAAGTCAAAGGGGGGCCGGGCTGGGCACTCCGAAACAGCGGCATCATGATCCACGGTGAGCGGCCAGAAGCCATGACCAAGGACCAAGACTTCCCCGCATCCATTGAAGTGCAATTGCTTGGGGGGGATGGCAAGACTCGGCGCACCACATCCAATCTTTGTACGCCAGGCACGAATGTCGTAATGGGCGACAAGTTGGTCCTGGCGCACTGCACCAACTCCAACTCAAAGACGTTCCACGGCGATCCGTGGGTAACCGCGGAGGTCGAGGTGAAGGGGAACGACGTGATTCGGCACTTCGTCAATGGTGAACTGGTTCTTGAATACAACAAACCGCAATTGGACGATCGAGACGCCCACGCCAGGGAATTGATCCGAAAAGCCGGTGACAAGATGATCTCGTCAGGGTCCATTTCACTCCAATCGGAGAGTCATCCCATTGAATTTCGGAAGGTGGAACTGCTCGATTTGTCCTCGAAGTAAATTGGAAGTCCAATTCCATTCTCGTTTTTTTTCGCGTCTCTTCGCGTGGTTAGTGGGCTGTAGACACCAGGCCAGGCCAAAGTGTGGCACGCTCAAAGCGACTAGCGTGGGCGTGGGAAGTGTGGCAAATGACTCTAGCGATTCACCACGCCCTTCGTACCTCAGAGCATGCCACCCGTGCCACGCGAGTCGCCCGTGCCACGCGTGCCACGCAAGTCTCTCATTGCAGATTTTCAACCGTTAACGCCAACTAACGTGAAACTATGGCTTCTTGTGAGGAATGTCGCTTTTTAGATAGAGCTAGTTATTTGTTTCTGCGAACCAATGCCAGCTTAATGGAGTCCCTGGAGTCTTCCGTGAATCACTTGCAAAAGCGTCCATGATTTGTCCTTAAATGCGCCTGGACTTCGACGGCCAATTGATGCAATATAGACGTAGCATGGATGGGATCGGGCATACTACTTAATTTAATAATTTGGACAACCTGTGAATACGAGCTCTTTGTCGACGGAACGAACGGCCTCTTCGGTTTTTTTTGCTGGCACAACTTACTTCGTGCATTTTCTAGCGTTGGGATTCAGTTCTTTCCCATTGCAAACCCATTTGAGAAAAGTGCTAACGCCAGCTTCCGCAAGTTTGGTAGCGAGTATTGCCCCCATCGCGGCTTGTATCACCTACTTCTTTTTTCGGTACGCCGAGTCGCGTGGTTGGACCAAATCGCCACGACTGGTCTTGTTTTCTGCGGCTGTCGGAGTGGCTTTTTTGCAATTGTTATTGGGTTGGCGATTGCATCTGACTTCAGCAGGTAGCACTCTACTCGGACCCGTGGTCGATATTGCTATGTGCATGTTGCTACTCGGCTGCGTCCAGTCCAGCACCATGACTTTGCTGAATCATATTGGTGTTTCCACGATGGGAAACCATGCTTATTCAGTTCGGGCGGCAGGTTCAACTGGGTATATGGTCGCTTTGTTGGTAATGGGTTCGTTTGGCGGCAGCGCCGAGTCGGTCGCTGACTACCACTTGTTTATCGGTGCGGCAATCAGCCTCTGTCATGCGATTTTCGCTTTCCTTGCATGGCGTCTTTTGCCGACTTCGACACCTCATTTCGCGTCATCTCATTCAACGGATCCATCGGAGCAAGCTTCAGCGAAGCTTCGAAAAGAAGTGCCGGCGAAATCGAATCGGTTGGAGTGGTTTGGCCTTTTGCTACTGGTGTGGATGGTGGCGATCTGCGAGATGTCTTATGGCTTATATGCGCACGAATTCTTAACGAACACTTATGGAAACTATGGCTACTTTGTCTTTGCTGGGGCTGTAGCCATTGAAATTGCCGTGCTTTTATCGATGCCGTTTGTTCCGAGTTTGAGGCGGCAGTTATTGTTTATAGGTCCGCTCGGGTGGATCCTTTTATTCA
>JBBRJI010000698.1:0-3414 GCA_038219625.1 Pirellulales bacterium
GGTCATTTCAAAAAACGTGGGCGGGCCGTGGGTTGTCGCTGCGGTAACAGCTTCGGCGGCCCTCAAGCTCTCGATATGGATTCCAAGTTCAGAGGGCGAACAAGGCAATCCATCGACAATAAACCTTTCCTCGAGGTGCAACAGATGCGGGGAAGTGTACAAACCGACCCGAAGGCCGGATCGGCGAAGAGTTTCAGCGATCAACCAAGAAACCGAGCCTTTTCCTTTGGTACCCGCCACATGGATGACGGGCGCGGCCAGATGCGGGTTTCCAAGTTTTTGCAGGAGAAACTGCATCCTGCCTAGTCGATAAGTCTGAGTATCGTAGGGGCGGTCGACGGTTTTCTCGTAATTGATGCGATCGTAAAGGAAGCGAATCGCGTTGATGTAGTTTTGGTCGAGCCGATCCATCGGTTCCGTTGCTTTTTCGTGTTGGAAGAATCGATGGTTGAAAGTGCGGTTTGGAATTGGAACGGCACGCCCACTAGTTTATTTGCAGACAAGTAGGTTGTGCGAGGGGTAGAGTCGCTTGCCGGGTGAATGTTTCGGATTTATAGTGCTGGTTTTGCGTTTCGCTTAGGCGAGCGGCAGAATGGGTCATACCCTTCCCCTCCCCTCGCTTCGCTCGACCCTCCCGGAGGGAGGGTGAAGTCACTCTCCCTTTGGGAGAGTCGCCCTGAAAAGCCGGAGAGGGTTTGCATTGAACCGACCGGATCGTTTTGGCGTAACAGCCCGCAGAATGGTTAGGGAACTCGCGTTTTGCATCCCTCCATCACGACATTTCATACCAACACGACTTTTATACTACCAATCCTTTTTGCTCCTCCGCGACCGCAGTTTTTTGGTCCGCTATAAGCTTTACCGAACCTACCTATGGCAACGACAACGGCACCAACGACCCCTTCCGTTAGTTCAACCGATCCGACCAATGTGATTGTTGAAACGAGAAACCTCGGCAAAATTTACCGAGATTTTTGGGGCCGTAAGAAAGTAAATGCGCTCAAGGCATTGGATATCGAAGTCCGACGCGGGGAGATCTTCGGATTGCTGGGGCCCAACGGATCCGGAAAATCCACGACAATCAAGTTGATGCTGGGGTTGCTTTTCCCAACTTCCGGCAGAGCGTTCGTGTTTGGCAAAGACGCCACCGATGTCGCAAAGAACGAAAGAATCGGGTACTTGCCAGAGGAATCGTACTTGTACAAGTTCCTGAATGCCGAAGAGACGCTTGATTTTTATGGACGACTTTTCGATATGCCAGCGAGCGTGCGACGTGAGCGAACCGAACAGTTGATTCAGATGGTTGGGTTGCAACGAGCCAGGCGCCGCCAGCTAAAAGAATATTCCAAAGGGATGACGCGCCGAATTGGTTTGGCCCAAGCCTTGATCAATGAGCCTGAGTTCTTGGTTCTCGATGAGCCCACGACCGGCTTGGACCCCATCGGCACTCGAGAAATGAAGGACTTGATCCTGCGTCTTCGCGATCAAGGAAAAACCATTTTGCTGTGCTCGCACCAATTGGCGGATGTTCAGGATGTTTGTGACCGTGTGGCCATTTTGCATCAAGGCGAATTGAAGGAATTAGGTCGCGTGGACAGCTTGCTCAAGGTGCAGGATGTAACCCAGATACATGCCAAGGGATTGGACGAAAAAACCAAGCAGGAGATCAAGGATTTGATCGCCCGCTCAAACGGTGAACTGCTTCGGATGGACAATCCGACCACAACGATGGAAGAGTTGTTTCTCGACATTGTTCGCGAGAGCGATCAACGTCCAGGTCGTCGCGGTAGTGGTGCTTAGCAAAATGACAAGCTCCCTCCCAACTCTTCAGAAAACCGCGGTCGTTGAAAGGCAAATTTAGTAAACATGCGTTTATCACCAGATCAATTTTGGAATTACTTTGAATGGTTGTTTGACCATTTCGCCCTCCTTCAGGGCTTTCTAATGGTGTTGGTGCTCGTCATCGTTGGATTCGTTATCGGATTCGTGGTGGCATTGCTCAAGCACGGTCCGACGGAAGGTTTCTTGCAGGTCGCAAAGCTCATACGTGAGTTGTTCGCCGTCGATATCCCGCAGACATCAATTCGACGCATCGGAGCGATTGCTCGTCTGGCGATCAAAGAAGCGATACGAAAGAAAGTGTTGGTTGTCGTCGCAGTCTTTATCGTTGCAATCATGTTTGCCGGCTGGTACTTGGATCCACAATCGCAATACCCGGCTAGGCTTTACATTTCGTTTGTGTTGACCACCACGAATTACATGGTCATTTTGCTCGGTCTGTTTTTGAGTTGTTTCAGTCTACCAAGCGACATCAAAAGCAAGATCATCTATACGATCGTGACCAAGCCGGTCCGACCGACCGAACTGTTTTTGGGGCGAGTTGTAGGTTTCTCGGCCGTTGGCACCATGATTCTATTGCTGCTTGGGTCGATGAGCTATTTGTTCGTTGTTCGCGGAGTGGATCACAAGCACGAAGCGATGGAGATCTCCGCGGATGGAAATTCCGGTGTGACCACCATCCAGCAATATCACTCGCATACCTTTTCTCTGGATGATTCCGGCGAAGGTACGACCAATGAGGCCAAAGGGCACAAGCACATCGTTAGTAAAAATGCAGACAAGATCGTTGTTGGCGAAGCCACGGGCGACCTCGAGGCTCGCGTGCCAATCTACGGTTTGCTGCGATTTACGGGTCGGGATGGCGAGAATTTAGACAAGGGGCTAAACGTTGGCTATATGTCTGAATATCAAAGTTATATTGAAGGCGATTCCCTATCCAGCGCGATTTGGTCGTTCAAAGATGTTGATCGATCGCGATTCGGGAACGAACTGACATATGACATGACTATCTCCGCGTTCCGAACCTACAAGGGTGATATCGTCACTCCGGTGGGTGGAGTTGTTGTGTTCCGCAGTATGGATGGTTCGGTGGTCAGCGAAAGGATGCCGTTCAAGGTGAAAGAGTTTCAAGTTGATCAGCGTTCGATCCCAATTACGGGACTGAAGGGCTTTCGAAATGAACAGCCAGCGGACTTAGACTTCTTTACCGATATAGCACCGGATGGAAAATTCGAGGTAATGATTCGTTGCTTGGACAAAAGCCAATACCTAGGAATGGCTTCGGCGGATTTGTATTTCCGAGCCAAACCGATGCCATTTTGGTGGAATTTTATCAAGGGGTATGTCAGTATCTGGTTGCAGATGGTGATTGTGATTTGTTTTGGTGTGATGTTTTCTACGTTTTTATCGGGGCCAGTGGCCGTCATTGCGACCGTTTCCATCATCGTCTTGGGTTTCTTTGGATTCTTTGTCGACGACATAGTAAAAGAGGCTGACAAGGGGATCGGTCCGATCGCATCGCTTATTCGAATTCCGTTGCAGAGCGGCTCGGGTACTGAACTCGACTTAGGAAAT
>JBBRJI010000699.1:0-3414 GCA_038219625.1 Pirellulales bacterium
CCAGCGATACTTGATTGCGGAACCCGCTACGAGTTGGCCCCCTGGCTGCGGTCAAGAAACAGTTTTCTGTCGAGTGCCCACCAATCACACCTGGATGTGAAAGGCCACTAAAGACTGTAAATTCGTGGCGATAATCCTTCAGCTCTTCTAAATATGGGGACAACGTGTAACTCTCACCCGATTGCTTGGGAAAGAACGGACCAGGCAGAACGCCCAAATTGTTGGAGATCAGCAGCATGCGTCGTGGGACTTCCACTTCGCTTGCACGGGCAGGCTGCATGCATTCCAGCATGGGCAGAACGATCCCGACACCCAATCCCTTTAGCAATGTGCGACGATGCATTGGCTTGTTCATACTTATTTCCTAGTTGATGTGGATGCCAACCCGACACGTGCTGCACCGGTGAAAATTCGACTTTGGATCAGTTCATGTAAAAGATCTCGTATTCGATAGCCAGTTGTGTCGCACTTGTCGAGTATCTCGTTGATTTCTCGACGATCGGAAAAACGTGGCGGCGTACCAGTCGCATATATGACCCATTGACCAAGCAGGTTTGCGGCCAGCTTGCGTGGTTTCGCGAGCAAAAGCTTCTTTAGCTCTCGGACGTCATTAAACGAACCACCATCCAGCAACTGGCCATGTGCATCGACTGCTTGGCCAATTCGGTAAGAGTAAGTATGTCCGGCGCGATCGATCCCAGTCACCTCATCGCCTTTTTCCAAGCTACGATAGCGCTCGCGGTAGCCACCCAGAATATCAAAGTTTTCTAGGGCAAAGCCGACTGGATCGAACTTCGCATGGCAACCTGCACACTCAGTCGCGTGCGCATGTTTCATGATCTGCTCGCGAATAGTTGTCGCCCCGCGAATGTCTGGTGCAATCGCCGGTACCTTGTCCGGTGGCGGCGGTGGCGGATCACCCAGAAGTCGATCCATGATCCAAGCGCCACGAATCACCGGTGATGTAGTTGTTCCATTGGACGTTACCTTCAAGATAGATGCCTGGGTCATCAGGCCGCCATAAACGCTGGATTCAGGTACAGCCAGCTTGCGCATAGCCGATCCGGCAACCTGTCCCAATTCATAGTGCTTTGCCAATTTGTCGTTGACCATCACGAAATCGGCATCGATGAGTGTGGTAATCGGCAGATTCTCTCGAATCACGGTTGTCACGAAAGCCCTGGTTTCTCTTTCCATCGACTCGATGAGGTAGTCGTCGAAACGATACTCCGGATACAGGCGAATATCGGGTGCGTCTCGTTTGACGTGCTTCAAATCGAGCCAATAATCTGTAAAGTTGTGGATGAAGTTTTCGAAATTGGGTGCGTCAATTAAACGATCCGAATGCTTCCGGAGCGATTCAGCATTAGAAAGCTCGCGCTGCACCGCCGCGCGTTCCAATTCTGCATCGGGACGCGTGTTCCTCAGAAAGTGTGAGAGACGAGAAGCAAGATCGTACTGATCGGCAGATTGTCCAGGTTCCCGAAGATACAAAAAGTGGCTCGAACACAGAAAGGCCTGATAGCCCACGAGCATCGATTCGACAAACGAATTGCCCGCCTCCAACTGATCGAAGATCAAGCGATGGTATGCGTCCAGATTCGATTCTTGCATTGGTCTTCGCGCTGCACGACTAGCAAACTCTTTTATTAACCGCATCGCGTCTGAACGAGGTTGTTCCGAAAGGACTTCAATGCCTAAGCGGCCATGCTGCACTTCCCGGATGGGCAGATCTCCGAACAGCAACTGATGCGAACTTGATGGCCATGAGTCCTCTGCAACGACATCGATAGGACCCTCGATTTCCAACCATCGAAAAGCGATGCCACGATGGCCAGCCTCAGGCATGGGTGGGAAATCGTAGTAGAGCGGTCCGCCGTGGCTGGTGATCGGAAACGGTACCGGTAATCCCATCAGGCTGTACTCGATGGTCTCTTGCTCCTTAAGAAGGACCGTTGTCTCATACACGGCTTCCTCAGGTTGAATGTCCAACAAGCCGCCCACAGCGCGGACGTCACCGGACACGTCCGCTTTGGAACGTTTGCGGGCCCGAAAAGTCATCGCTAACGGAGCCGTGTCTTGAACCAGGCGAAATTCTTTGAGTTGCCTGACCGCACGTGCGGAGAACCGCACATGGTACACGCCAGGTTCCTCGGCAACGAACTCTTCTGGGTAACCGTAGTAAGGCCAAGACGCCGATCTGAAAATGGCGACTTCCATTTCGGGATCGTGCGTGCCTTGTCGACGAATCTTGGCGAGCTCCGAATCGGTGAGCGGAACCATACGTGAGTTCTTCGCATAAAAACTCGATTCGCGGCCAGCATGATCGACGGCTTTAGGGAACATGTTGGTCGCCAGCGCGCGGAAACGTTTGCGGACACGCGGTTGCGTGCTTGCAGCGGTGGCTTGTCGCAACGCACTTGCGGCGGCCTCAAGGTAAGCTGCGAGTTGAACTCGAGTCATATCGAGTGTCTCGGCTGATTTATTGAAGTGAAAGCTTTCGCGATCCTCCGGCAGTAGGTCCTTGATATCCAAGTGTGGCAAATGCAGCAGATCGCGCAAGTTTTGCTCGTATTCGCTGCGGTTCAAGCGGCGTATTGGTCCCCGACCGTATTGCACAACATCCTGGTAGTCGGCTTGGTCGAGCGACCTGTGCAGCAACTGCACCAAATCTGCGCGTTCCCCCGCGTTCAAGTGCTTTGCTTCTGGTGGCATCGAACCGGCAGCAACCATGTCATGAATCTTGCCCCAACTTGCGAATTCGCTCGGTGCGTCTAGCAGCGGCGATAACTGGCTCAAGTCAAGTCCTGCAGCTGGTTCTTCGCCTTGATGACACTCGAAACAGTGCTTCGCGAAAAACTCGGCAAATCGAGCGTGGTTACTGGTGTTTGCCGGCTCGGGATCTGTACCTAGACTGGTCTTGAAAAGGCTGATCACGATCAGCGATAAACAAACGTTGAAGGTCAATCGTATGTGCATGATCTTTGTCAAGCTAACCGCAATCGGTCGAAATTTCTATCGCCGTCTTTATCAAGTAAGGAGCAAAGGGCTCCCCGAGCCCAACCTTCTTTGTAACAATATTCTCTCTTACCCACAAGCTTAACCCTTTTCCGGGAAATTAGTTATGGAGTTCGAGACGTAAACATTCGCCGAAGGTGTGTGCGGAAGGTGGCGAGGGTAGTTTTGAGTTGAGTTGGTTTCTCTGACTCAGCGGCGAAATTGATGGCGAAATATTTTTGGTGGGGATCGGTTGGCTGAGAACTGTCCGCAGGGACAGGAAGTGTTGGACTGCGGAGCTCTTTCAGGAACCAGACCACTCCGAACCGCTGCCGTAATAGTTCTTACGTCCGACGGCAGGATTGCGAATCAATCTTTCGCTGTAGTTGTTGTCCAATGGCGGAAACGCTCCAGGGC
>JBBRJI010000700.1:0-3402 GCA_038219625.1 Pirellulales bacterium
CGCTAGTTGAGACGCTCGAGCCGTCACAGGAACGCGATGTTCTTGAGTTCAAGTTTCAAATTCCGCTAGGCGTCGCCTATCTTACGGCGAAAGGATACGCAGCGCCAGAGGTTGCCCCCGTTTTCGAACGAGCGCGTGAGCTCGGCAAGCAATTGGCAGGTCCTGTCGAGCAATTCTTTATCCACTGGGGCACCTGGGCTTGGCGAGTTGTTCGCGAGGAACTGCAGTTGTGCAATCAGATGACCGCCGAAGGACTGAGCATTGTCGAGCCGCTTGGTGTCACTGGGCTTTCGACGGAAGCGTTGTTCATTCCAGCCCTAACTTCCTTTTACCTGGGCGAATTCGAGGCCACCCGAAAGCTTTGTGAGCAAGGCTTCGCACTTTACGATGGACCCACTGCCAAAGTGTTCTCGCAACATACAGGCCAAAACGTTGGCGTCACTATTCAGTGTTACTGGGCTTTCTCGCTCTGGCATCTGGGGTTCCCGGAACAAGCAGTAGATCGCATCCGACAAGCCCTCGACATGGCTCGCACTTTGAAACATCCGTTCAGTCAGGCGTATGCTCTGGGTCACGCAGGTTGGATGTTCCATAATTGCCGCTTAAGTTCCGAAGTGCGAAGTGTGGCCGATGAGGGAATCGTATTAGCAAAAGAACAAGGCTTCCCTTTCTGGTTGGCCGAAGGTTTGCTGCATAAGGGCTTTGGGCTGCTGCTCGACGAAAAGATCGAAGAAAGCCTCGGGCTGCTTCAGTCGGGTCTGGACGTATTCAACATGACAGGTGCGAAGCTCTCTCTCTGCCATTTCTATTCCATGTTTGCGCAAGCGCACCTGTTAGGAGGCAATACGGACGAGGCGCTTCGACGCATTGACGAAGCGGCCCAAGCGTCTGCCACGAACGGAAATGTCTTTTTTCTCGCCGAAATTCATCGCCTTCGCGGTGAAATCCAAGTGGCAAGAAACCTGCCTGACCAAGCGGAGGCCTGTTTCCAACGTTCGTTGGAGGTGGCGCGATCGCAACAGGCGAAATCATGGGAATTGCGGACCACTATGAGTTTATGCCGGCTTTGGAAATCACAGGATCGGAAGGGCGACGCACACACCGCTTTGGCCAGTATCTACGATTGGTTCCAAGAAGGCTTCGAAACTCCGGATCTGATCGACGCAAAGCAATTACTCGATTCTCTGTGAAAGAACTGTTTGCCGATGAAGGAAAAACCTGATGCTGCTCCGGTTTCGTTGGAACGTGGGCTTGGAGTTTGGCAAGCCACCGCATTGAACATTGCCAATATGGTTGGCATCGGTCCCTTCATCACCATCCCGGCTTTTATCGCCTCGATGCACGGTCCGCATGCAGTCGTGGGTTGGATCATCGCCGCCGTACTGATCCTGTGTGACGGCTTGGTCTGGAGTGAGTTAGGAGCAGCAATGCCCGGGAGTGGCGGGACGTATCATTTTCTAAAACAAATTTTTGGACAACACTCTTGGGGAAAGATACTTCCATTTTTGTTCGTATGGCAATTTCTCGTCAGCGTGGCCTTGGAGCTAGCGTCAGGCTATATCGGGACTTTGGCTTATCTCGAATTTGCTTGGCCTGCATTGCCGCAGACCGTGAATGCTTGGGGGTTGCCTGGCGGCACACGTTGGGTGGCAGTCTTGGCTGTACTCTTCGTGACGTTGGCGTTATGCCGCAGAGTCGCTCATTTGGGAGTTATGGGATTGTTCCTGTGCGCTGGTACCCTAATCACGGTCGTGACTGTCATCGTTTGCGGGTTGACGCACTTCAACGCAAAACTTCTTGCGACCCCCGACAATGCGTTCCGCCTGGATAGCAGTTTCGCAATCGGGTTGGGGGGAGCTATGTCGATCGCCATCTATGACTACTTAGGCTACTTCAATGTTTGCCACTTGGGGGACGAAGTCCGCCAACCAGGCAAAACGATACCGCGAGCGATCATGCTATCCATCATTATCGTGGCTTGCCTTTACTTGACCATGAACGTTTCGATTATGGCGGTTGTTCCTTGGCAAATTGCTATGGACTCCAAAAACATTGCCGCTGATTTTATGGAGCGCCTGTTCGATCATCGCGTGGCGGTCGGCTTCACGTGGTTGATCGTATGGACGGGCGTGGCGGGAATGTTTGCGGGCACGTTGGCCTATTCGCGAATTCCGTACGCCGCAGCCAAGTCTGGTGACTTCTTTAAGATCTTTGCGTACTTGCATCCCAAGGGTCGTTATCCGGTTGTGTCCTTGATTGCTCTAGGAGTTTTTACCGCGGGATTCTGCTTCTTGAGTTTGCAAAGCGTTATCGATGCGGCGGTATGCGTACGCATCCTGGTCCAATTCGTGGGTCAGATCTTTGCGTTGCATCTCCTTCGTAGTACACGGCCGGATATCCATATGCCGTTTCGAATGTGGTTCTATCCACTGCCTAGTTTGATTGCCCTCGTCGGTTGGCTATTCGTACTTGGGACGTCCGCTTGGCTTAGCATTCAATTAAGTTTGATAGTGATGATCACCGGGGTCATCGCATATTTCATTCGGCAAAGATGGATCGGGCCTCAGCGGTAATAACTTCCAAAATAGGTCACTTCTCGCGGATCGCCAGTATTCAACATTCTCGTTCCCAGGCTCAGCGGCTCCGCCTGGGGGTGCGACAAATAGCAGTTTGCGAAAAATGCGTTGATGCGAGTTTTGTTCGTTTCTGCGATCTGGCCTTTCAGGTTGGTCGGGGGCTTTTCTAGGATTGTCAAAAATTCGGTGTTGCGATCGAATCTAAGAAGTATTTTCACTTCCGTTTTTGTTCCTAGCAAATTTTGTAGGTCCCTATCGACATAGATTTGGCTACCGTCGGTTTCCAACCGGCGGGGCCATATCTGACAGCTACACGAATCCCCGATATTCATTTCATGATGGCATCGCTGACCGCTCTCCGTCCGATTTATTCGGGCGGAAGCAACGTTTGAGGACGTTGCTTCCGCCGGACGAGTCCGACGGAGAGCGATCACTCTGCGAACTTTTCGCGTTGGTAGCTAACAGATGCTGCCCCGCCGGTTGAAAACCGACGGAAGCAAATTGAATCGGTTTGCCTGTCTGTTCAATCAGGCGAAGTGGAAGAAAAGATGCGCAATCCAATTGCTCCCGCAATACCAGTTTTTTAACAGCCCAGGCTTGTCCCCCACCAACCTTGTTTTGGCGTACTAACGGCCGGCTGTCGCGAATCGAACCGTTCCCCTCGGCATTGCCCGCCTCCGGCGGACAATGCCGAAGGGAACGGGGTTGGGACGCCCAATTGTAGTACGCCAAAACGCATCCGTCGGGGAAAAGCCCCGGACGGATGTCGCACAGCCCAGACAACTTGTGGCGGTGCCACTCTACGACACCGATGCCGGGTCAGGGC
>JBBRJI010000701.1:0-3400 GCA_038219625.1 Pirellulales bacterium
CGAATGGATCACCGACTCAAACAATCCGTTGACTTGGCGCAGTATCGTGAACCGCGTTTGGCAATATCATTTCGGTCGTGGTTTTGTGGATACACCCAACGACTTGGGTCACAACGGTGGCCTACCTTCCCATCCAGAACTACTCGATTGGTTAGCAGCCGATTTTCGCGATAGCGGCGGTTCGCTAAAAAAATTGCATCGCATGATCGTTTACAGCGACACGTATCGTCAATCTTCAGCCGGTAATGCAGCAGGCGAACAAGTCGACACAAACAACACGCTTTTATGGCGTCAAAACCGAAGACGCCTAGAGGCAGAAGCGATTCGCGATGCCGTCTTGGCGGTCAGCGGAAAGTTGGACGCCACGATGGGCGGACCCGGATGGCAAGACTTCGTGATCGAACACCCAGAGCACTCGCCTCATTACGAATACAGTTTGGCGGACCCGGAAAACGCGCGGACTTGGCGTCGCTCGATTTATCGTTTCATCGTTCGCTCGCAAACTCAACCATGGATGACTTCACTCGACTGCGCCGATCCTTCAATGCGAGTTGATAAGCGGAACGAAAGTCTTTCCGCAATCCAAGCTTTAGCTTTACTGAACAACGGCTTCATGCTCAGCCAATCCAAACACTTCGCTGCACGCGTCTCGCAAGAGCATCTCGAACTCGGCAACCAAGTTGATCGCGCGTATCAACTCGCGCTTGGCACATCGCCTTCTAAAACTGAACGACAGCAACTGATTGAGTTCGCAAAGACGAATGGTCTGCCCTATCTTTGTCGCGTGCTATTGAACTTGAACGCATTCACTTTTGTAGATTGAGTCTCGTACCATGCAATCGCGAAGATCGTTTTTGATGGAGTCAGGCGGTTTCTTGGGAAGTGGTCTAGGTGGTATCGCGCTCGCTTCCCTGCTAGCTTCAGACGGTCATTTTTCAGCAAGCGAACCCCAGTCATCCGCTCGCACTGGCGAAGTGCATCATCCAGCAAAAGCGAAACGCGTGGTGCAGTTCTTTATGTCAGGCGCGGCCAGTCATATTGATCTGTTCGATTTCAAACCAGAGCTCAGCAAACTTCATGGTCAGGCGAGCGATTTTGGCGAACCGGTTGAAGCTTTTCAAAATGGTCTCGGTCCATGGATGAAGCCACTTTGGGATTTCAAACCGTACGGCGAATCGGGGAAGATGCTGAGTGATGTTGTCGCGCCGCTCGGCGATGTTGTTGATGAGATCGCTTTCGTACACAATATGGTCAGCAAGTCCGGCGTGCATAGCACAGCCACGCTGTTGCAGTCCACCGGTTTCTTGCTCCCTGGCTTTCCTGGCGCCGGATGCTGGGTCAGTTATGGACTCGGTTCCGTCAACGAGAATCTCCCCAGCTTTGTTGTTTTGCCCGACCATCGCGGATTTGGTTCCAACGGAGTCAAGAATTGGGACGCTGCTTTTCTACCCGCGCAACATGCGGGCACTATTATCTATCCCGGTCGTCCTGACCCTATTGCTGATCTATTCCCACATCGCAGCGGCTCGTACATCACGGCCAGCGGCGAAAGTGCATCGCAAGCTTTAATGACCAGCCTCAATCGCGAACATGCTGCCTCTCGCGCCGACGATCCACGACTTGAGGGACGCATACGCAGCTATGAACTGGCGGCTCGGATGCAACTAGCTGCGCCCGAAGCACTCGATTTCAAAACTGAATCAGCACACGCTATGAAACTCTACGGGCTGGACCGAGGGCCGCAAACGTGGAGTAAAGATATCAATGAGGCGGAAGAAACTTTTTACTTCGGTCAAAAATGTTTGGCCGCGCGGCGTTTGCTGGAACGCGGAGTTCGTTTTGTGCAGATCTGGAGCGGCAACGACAATGGCTTTCCGCGCCGCAACTGGGACTCGCACGAAGATGTCGAACGAGATCATGGTCCGCTAGCTTTAGGGATGGCCCGCGGGTGCGGCGCCTTCATCCAAGATCTCAGGCAACGCGGCATGCTGGATGATACGATCATTTTGTGGACGACTGAGTTTGGCCGCATGCCTTCCTCGCAAGGTGGCAAAGGTCGCGACCACAATCCATTCGTATTTACCAACTGGTTGTGCGGTGGCGGAATTAAGGGAGGCAGCACACACGGCGAAAGCGACGCTTGGGGTTACAAGCCGCTTGATCGCAACAACCCGACCCAGGTTTATGACATTCACGCCACCATCCTGCATCAGCTTGGCATCGATCACACGCGGCTCACCTTTCGCAATAATGGCATAGACCGCCGTCTAACCGATGTTCACGGTAAAGTGCTGCATGATCTGCTCGCATGAGCCAATTCGGGACGCTTCCATCCGTCGTCGCCGCAGTCGAACGCACTTAGGAGCAGTCCCGAATTAAGTTCCGCATTTCAATTGTAGCGGTAGGCCGCGAGCCCTCCGGTTCTTTGTCACCGGACGACGTGCTCTGTTCCGCGAAAGAGGGAATCTATTTCGGGACTATTCCTTAGTTAACGTCTGCCATAACGTTTGTCACAACTCGTTTATGCAGATGAACTTGACATTCAGCAATCGTTTTTCTAGTGTCGAACTTCTAACCCCTAACGCCCGCCCTACCAAGCACTCATCGACTTGTACGCGATTCGAATCCTTAAACCAACTTGGTAAGTTGAAGGATCAAGACCACATGGGAGCATGGATGCGTACCCACAATAACTTCATCGCTGCTTGCCTCGCACTGCTTATCCAGCTTGCCAGTCACGTCGCCTTGGGCCAATCGCCTCAGTCGAATGAACTCGCACGCCGCGATGTCTACGTGCCAGCATCGCTGATGAACCAGATGCAGCAATCGCTCACTCGACTATTCGAAGGACGTACAACTGCTGATTCAACGACACCAGGTCGTTTGGAATTGCGTTTAAACACAGGCCACGTCTTCGTTGATTTTCTTCCCTCGCAGCAACGCATGGTCGTTCAAGGTCCAGCCCCGCTCACCAATGATGTTGCAAACATTGTGGCCGCACTCGCGTTGCCATCCAACGATCAAATAGTTCGCATCGTACCGCTGAACGAAAACGGGCAGGTCTCTCTGACCAAGTCCGCTTTCATGCCTCCTAACACGACACAGACTGAATTGAACAAATTCAGCGTGCCGAGTTTCCTAGGTATTCGACGCACACAGTTCGCATCTTCGATTCAAGACAATCCAACTCAACAACCCCCACCGCAACAACCCCCAACGCAACCGCCTGCCGCACCCAGCGATCTGAACAAGCCATCGCAAACACCAAGTTTACCGTTGCAGCAGTTCGAAGGGGTCCAAGTCGAAATGCTGCCCGAGATCGATGCGATCATCCTGCGAGGCCGAGATCAGCAGTTAAACGATCTGGCCGAGATCATCAAACAACTTGACGAAGCCAGCC
>JBBRJI010000702.1:0-3395 GCA_038219625.1 Pirellulales bacterium
CCTCGCCTTAACCCCTATTACGCGGCGCGTCGTTCTTGTGGTTGTCGTTCCTCACTATTCGGCCGAGTGTCCCCGCTCGCACGATGGAGTTGCGGTTTGCGGAACAGGTGTGAGTTCTGATCGGCATGCGAGTCGGGAGGATTGATCCATACCACGCGATGAGCGCACCCTGACGCTTGGATATTGACCGAATCGCCCAGTACATAAAGCGGTCGTTGCTTGGACTCGTCATAGATTCGTCCGACATAATCCCCCACCAAACCGACGGCCGTTAGGGAGGCACCATTGAAGAGCAATTGGAAACAGACCAGAGAACTCCAACCTGGCGCTGTGGATGGAACAAAGAGAGCAGCATACACTGCGTAAACCGAATAGCTAACTCCGAATGCGGTTAGCAAAATCCCCGCATACAAACATGCCTTGAGCGGCATGGCAGAAAAAGAGGAAATCGCCGTCCAAGCCAATTTTACCAGTTTGATTGGCGTGTATTTGGTTTCGCCAGCCGCTCGGGCTGGGCGGTGAAATCGGATGATTGTTTCGCGAAGTCCAAGCCATGCGACCAAGCCACGCATGAATCGATGCTGTTCGCGAAACTTGCGAATCGCTTGCACAGCACCTCGGCTAAACAAACGAAAGTCGCCACATTGTGGAGGCAGCCTTTCATCGACTGCTTTTTGCATGAACGAATAAAATGCCGAAGCAGTGACTTTTTTGAAAATGCTCTCGCCGTCGCGTGCGATGCGTTGCGTTGAAACGACGTCGAACCCCTGCTTGAATTGCTCGACCATCGACTCAAGCAGCTCTGGTGGATCTTGGAGATCGGCGTCCATAACCACAACTGCGTCGCCGTTTGCAAAATCCAAACCCGCTGTAATAGCCGCCTGTTGACCAAAATTGCGACTAAACCCGAGTACCTTAACGCGGTTGTCTTGCTCCGCAGCCGCATTGAGTATCGAACGCGTTGCGTCTCGACTGCCGTCGTCGATGAAGATCAATTCGTAGTCGCAATCGATTTTCTTTAAAACAGCAGGCAACACCTGGAAGAGCGCAGGAAGCACCTCTTGTTCGTTGTAAACCGGCAGCACAATCGAAAGGAGCATCGTATTCGCCTTGAATTGACGGGAATCACATGGATCGGAAATATTCGGACTTCTGGATGGATAGCGAATCTACGCTGTTCCGGTCAAGATCAGCTTGAGAGGCCGTCGTGCGAGGGTCTTACGCTTTCCAAGCGTAAATCGTGTGGCAAATGTCCCTAGCCACCAATAGAATAGGAGTTGCCAACCCTCTTTGCGTGCTACCGAACGGACAGTAAACTCATGTAGATATTCGAAAATGTTGCAATACGCCGTCACGACGCGCCGATGAGTTGAGTCCTTCCATGAACATTGCACAATTAGTTCTAGACAATATCGATCGCTTTGGCGAATACCCGTGTGTCTATCATGAGGGACGTTGGCACACCAACGTGCAACGTTTGCATTACGCTGAGAAGATGGCCACCGTATTGCGAGATCAAGGTATTCAGCCAGGTGATCGTGTTGTCGTCATGATGGCAAACGACCCGAGCGTAACCGATGCCTTTCACGCCATTTGGCGTTTGGGGGCGGTAATGATCCCTGTGACCCCCAACTGGGTTGCTCGCGAAGTTCGTTATGTGTTGGAACACTCGGGAGCACAGGTCGTCATCACGTCAGCGGCCCTTGCCCATCGGATTGTCGAAGCCGCAGAAACGGTTCCTGGCATTCGTTCCATACTAGTGCATGGCGCCAGTGAATTGGAATCGACAATACCACTCGAGCCCTTGATAGCGGCGGCTCCACCTCTCAAATTGAACCATGAATGCGGTGAGAATGACTTGGCAATGCTCATCTATACTTCGGGGACTACGGGTCAGCCCAAAGGGGTTATGCAAAGCCACAAGAATTTACACACCAATGTGGCAGCGGTGACGAAGTTGGGGGCGATGGCTGCCCAAACCATGGTGATGCAAGTCCTACCGCTCAGCCATGTCTTCGGTGTGCTAGGCATGAACCTCAACGCGCATTTCGGCTGCAGTTCCATCATCCTTCCCTATTGGGACACGCGGCAAGTCTTCGAAACCATTCAGAAATTTAAAGTAGCCAGGTTTTCGGTCGTGCCGACGATGCTTACCTACATGTTGAATTTTCCTGAACGTCAGCAATACGACTGTTCGAGTCTCCAACTGGTGAGTACCGGTGGGGCGGCCACCCCGGACGAGGTCCGCCGCGAATTCGAACGGACGTTTCCTTGCCGCGTCAGGGATGGATACGGCTGTTCGGAAGCCACTTGTGCTATCAGCAGTTACCACGAATCCGAGGCTCACCGAGTTGGGGCGGTTGGACGTCCGATCGAAGAAATGGATTTGGCCATCTTAAACAAAGAGAATGAATTGGTTTCTGTAGGTCTGGAGGGAGAAGTCTGTGTACGTGGTCCGCACGTAATGCAAGGTTATTGGAAAGATCCTGAAACGACTGCACTCGCCATGAGCGGCGGTTGGCTTCACACGGGCGACCTTGGCCGCGTCGATCATGACGGTTTCTTATATATTACCGGACGAATCAAGGACTTGATCATTAAAGGGGGCGAGAACATTTCTCCCCGCGAAATCGAAGAAGCGATCTACCAACACCGAGCGGTTGCCGAAGCCGCGGTGATCGGCATCCCCGACGCTACGTTTGGTGAACAAGTCTGCGCGGTCGTGGTGCTCCGCCCCGGACAATCCGCCACGGAGATTGAAATTCAGAGCCATGTGGCTCGCTTCGTGAACAAGTTCAAAGTTCCGTCGAGTGTTGTGTTTCGCTCCGAGTTACCAAAAAGTCCCGTCGGCAAAATCCTAAAACGCCAATTGCGTGAAGAGCTTGCGTCTGGGAATGCTCGGTAGAAGCCTCACCCGTTTTGCGATTTGATTCGCGTCGATTCGCGTTATTAGCGGGCAGATTCACGAATGGTATCAGGCCGTCCCTTTTTTGCTGCGTCGACTGGGCGCGAATAGTGAAATGCGATCTGCTACACTCTACCTGGAATTCGTTTACACTCTTCGGATCGAAGCTCAAGCTTTGAATTGCAATTGCCATGGATCACGACAACAATCCCTATTCTGCGCCTTCGATCAATGTTCCTGTTTTCTCCAATTCAGGGGCTCCTCCAGCCCTCGTTTCCAAAGCACTACGCTACGACAACGAGACATTAATCAAGATCCTCATTGTCATGTTCATCTTGGGAATAATTGCAGCTGTTGCTGGAGTCGTTTCGAATGCGATGCAAATCAGCCTCCTTAGCAATTTACCCATCAATCCAGAGGACGCAGACGGGAATGACGTGCGGCAAGGCATCTCCGCGTTTGCTTCGATAACAATTCTAGTCGTGACGTC
>JBBRJI010000703.1:0-3392 GCA_038219625.1 Pirellulales bacterium
AACATCCAACCAAGGAGTCCCATCGACCATTTTCATCGAATAGAAAAGCGTCCCGTCGTCATTGGTTCCCAAGTCATGGATTGGAACAATATTCGGATGGTCTAGGTCACCAGTAATCTGCGCTTCGTAAAAAAACTTGCGGCGGCTATCGTCCGATATTCCTTTGCCTGGTTTGATCGCTTTCACAGCCACTGTACGGTCGAGATTTCGCTGGATCGCTGAATAAACGACCCCCATTCCACCTTCACCAAGTTTCTTGATGACTTGATAATCGGCAGGTATCTCTAGCCGGGATGAATCCTTTGAAAGCGTTCGTTTACTGACTGTCGCCAGCGCTGCGTCCCCTTGTTTTGCTTTGTCGTCAACACGAGTATGTCCTCCCTTGGATGCGTAAGTCGGTCCTGGTTTCGGACCAATTCCAAGGTGCTGGGAATCACTTTTTCTAACTGTCAAACCGGCATTACCCAGATGGATGGTGGCACCAGGGGAGCCGGTAAAATTATCGATAGAGAAATCTACGGTTCCGTCCGTTTCATGCTTCGAATCGAGATCGATAGTCGCTTCGGAACCAATTGGAAGTGCTGGTAATTCGAGCGATCCAAGAGATATAGTTGATTCGCTACCATGCTTTGGTTGATCTTGACTCGCGACGTTCGAAGCCAATGAATCTGCTACCGTAGATGACGTAGGTTCAATACTACCAACGGAATTCGTTGGAGCAATTGTTTCATATATATCAACTGTAGAAAAAGTAGACTCGGTACTCTCAACCGAGTCCGTTGGAGCAATCGTTTCGTATATATCAACGGTAGACGAAGTAGGGTCGCTCCTATCAACGGAATCCGTTGGAGCAATTGTTTCATATATGTCTAACGTCTTACTATGAAGACTAGAGTCCAGTGTCATCGCCATGTCTAAATCAGATGAAGAACGAAGATCGAAGTGGCTCTCAGAATCCATCGCCATAAATAGACCACCACAGCAAGGGCAGTTTGTACTCTCGGTGTTCTCTCCAAAGTTCTTATTGCAACTAGGGCATCGAATCATCTTATTTCTCCGCCTGAGTTAGTCTGAGCCTACGTGCAAATCTGGAAAATCTCAACGTAGCTTCATCGGTATTCGAAGCGGCCAACGCCGGTTGCTCCATTGAAGATCGACGAAGCCGAATCATCGACAGTGCACCTGCTACCAAACCAACCTGGAGTGGACTTGAAAAAGCCGTTTCACGAGGATGATCTGCGTCTGAACCGCTCAAGCCAAAATCTTCAAGCACAGCAAGCCCCAGATCGAAATTTGGAAGACGGGAATTAGTTTGCAGTGGAATAGGCTGTCCCGGAATTGCCTGCTCTGGAATCGATTCATAAGTTGAGTTGATGCTAACCTCTGGCTGGGGATTCAGCGGTTGCTGAGGTTGCGGTGCGGAGTTCAGTGGATCTAGTCGATCTTGAGGTTCGTCGCGGCCATCTTTGATCGTATCGCTATCAACCGAATCGCTATCAACCGAATCGAAGTCGCGAATGCTAAACACTTTTAGTATCTTGACGCCATTGACGCTGTCGACTGCTATGATCGCGTAAGCCCCTGCTGGTTTGTTCGGGTCGTTCCTATACTCTTCGATCCAAGTCTCAATGTCCTGCGTTGTTGCGATAGAGGCTGCCTTCACGTCCTTGCTTGCAACATCTACCTCGCCGAGTAATAGACGCTTCTTAAGGGAAATTGCCGAATCGGCTTTCGTATCATCAGAATCACTTTCGTCGTCTACACTCTTTTGAATCGCAATAATCTGAATCTCGTTGCGACTGGGCAATTCATCTTCCGATACCTGTCCATCTTTATCGTGATCATCGAATCCTACTTGAGCGATTGAAACTTGGAACGTGATCTGGCTAACAGCTCGCGTTTCAACATCGTTAGAAAATTGAACATAGTTGACGTCGTTTGCGATAATGAACTTCGGTATTGGAACGATGTAAGCTGGCGTAACGACGATCTCTGACGGAAGCGAGAATGAAACCTTGCGCCCCGGTGAATAGACTTCACCAACCTCGTCGATTACTGGAGTTAGATCGACTCTCGATACTGCTGTGTCAGTCCGTCCACCATTAGAAAAAAGAAAAAACTCCTCTGATCTTCTAAAGATTGCTGTCGTAGGAAGCGTTTGAAAAGTTCCTAAAAACGCATCGGAAAAAGGTGAGTTTCGCTGGAATACCGCTGCATCGCCAAGCTGGCTGGAATGGGCGGCCAGAACACCTGTTCCCGATGCAGCACTCGATCCATTGAAGAGCGAAGCAAAAAGATCTTGCCGTAAGGCAAAGAGCTGCGAGTTGCCATCGGAGTATAGGACTAGTGTCTGAAAACCAGTTTCCCCGACCACGCCAAATTGGGTCGATACCCTTTGGAGCACATTCTGTGTGCCTGAATCCGCGTTCGCATCGGATGCATAAAGGATATCTCTCGTGGATTGAAAGCCACTCGGACCTAATTGTCCATCGAATGCGCTTGCAGTGAGCAGCGGCTGGGAAATCGTTCTTCTTGTTGACGCGTCAGCAGTGATCGATTCAATCACCAGTCGCCCGCTTGGAGTAAACTCCACTTGATCCCCCGCGATCAATACGATCCCTCCGGCGTTCTGTCCCGTGAATCGCTGCAAAAAATTCCCTGCAATGGTGATGTCGTGTCCTGCGAGCGTTTCAATGTAAGAATGAATTCCGTCACCAACATTGAATACAGAATCAATGGTGATCGATTTATCATTACGAACGTAGACCCCGTAACTCTTGCCAAATGACGCTTCGAAAGAAGCACGCAATCGAAGTTCCTCAATCGATTCACCACTTAAAGTTTGGTTCGATGGTACGACACCGCCGGGAAGGTTCTTACCAATTGCCTCAAGATATTCTTGCCCAGTTGCATTCGCAGTTCCATTCAACTGAAAGAGCGGCGTGCTTTCGAGTTCACCGTTTCCCCCAACAGCGACACTGAGCCGATCAATATGCGTCAGGCCCAAGTGCGCGTAGCTGCTTGCATTTACGATAGCTCGATTCGCACTTATGCCTGTCATGTCGGAAAGGCTGTATGCCCGCGTCGCGACGATGCTTGATGTACTAGAAAGCACCAGATCGCTATCCGCGAAAGTTGCATTAATAGTCAATTCTGCGTCTTCTTGAATCGCGATATTATTTGCATAAGCTGAAATGGAGCCCAAAGTAGTCACGCCTGCTCCGCCGACGACAATATCCCCTTGATTTGCAACGAATCGAACGACTCCTAATTGCGTAGATCCAGCTGAACCAACCTGAATATTCGATCCGCTAGAAATAAAAGACGCTTCACCGATGACGGTGAGTGAATCGTCGGCATGGTTGGTTAACGAGATCGAACCAGAGGAAGTA
>JBBRJI010000704.1:0-3387 GCA_038219625.1 Pirellulales bacterium
GGATCGACTCGTGTTACCTTCAGATTGGTCAAGTCAGCGTTATCGTAATACTGCCCTGTTAACCCGGTTCCGGCAAACGTAACGGCCGCCATCATCGATCGGGGCTCGAACCGTTCGATTGCCAACTGGCGTTGCCTCAACTGGAGGTGCCCCAACTGGCGGTGCCCCATCTGGAGGTGCCTGATACCAACAACTTGACTGATGACCAGCGCCTGCATCACACGCGGCAATCGCGAGCCGAGTGAGCTTAGCGAGCGAGCGCAATTCCCGATCAAAGTCAGCATAGATTCAAGCTCACAGTCTGGCATGAAGGCAAGCGTAGACTAAAGGAGGACTCAATGTACGCAAAATACATTACCTTCTTGATGTGTTAGCGGAAGAAGATCCGACCGTGTAGAATAACACAGAATGTGTGAAACTCCAAATCGAATCCAACCAAGCTTCTGAGTGAATTCATGAAAAGAACTGAAAACATAAGCACATCGAGTCTTTGCAATCGTCGCACCTGGGTTGCGTTGACTTCTGGTCAGATGTGCGCACTCTCGTTATTTAAGGATTCGATGCAGTCTGCGATCGGAGACGAAATCGTAGCACCCAAGAACGTAGCGCCTTTGAATCGCTACCCACGAATGCTGCATGACTGGTATGTCGGGCAAGTGCAATCGGCCGAGCTTCGTCACAGCCAAACAATCGAGAGTCTCAATACCACCGACGATGCCTTGCGATATGTGTCGGATGTTAAACGGAAGATTCGGCAGTGTTTTGGGCCTGAGCCCGAGCGTACGCCACTTAATGCTCGCGTGATGGGAACTCTCGAACGTGACGGGTATCGAGTCGAAAAAATCATTTTTGACAGCCGCCCAAACTTTCCTGTCACCGCAAACTTGTATATTCCTACTATCGGTTCCGGGCCATTTCCGGCAGTCGTTGGAACCTGCGGACATTCCAGCAATGGCAAAGCTGCCGAAGCTTATCAGTCTTTCGCGAAAGGTCTCGTCAGACTCGGAAGCATTTGTTTGATTTTTGATCCGATCGGACAAGGCGAACGAATCCAGTACACAAAAGATCAAGTGAAGTCCGAACTCGGAGCAGGCGTCAACGAACACTTGCATGCGGGCAATCAACAATTCTTGGTTGGTGAATTCCTAGGTTCATGGATGGCCTGGGACGGGATTCGTGCCTTGGACTATCTGCTGACTCGAAACGAAGTCGATCCGAAGCGAGTGGGCGTTACAGGAAACTCCGGCGGTGGTACGACGACCGCTTGGATGTGCGGACTCGATAGTCGCTGGACGATGGCTGCCCCAGCCTGTTTTATCACGAGCTTTCGTCGTAACTTCGAGAACGAACTCCCAGCCGATACCGAGCAGTGTCCTCCGCAAGCCCTCGCAATGGGATTAGACCACTGCGATTTTCTCGCCGCATTAGCACCTAAGCCAGTCATCATTCTGGCAAAGGAGCAAGACTATTTTGATGTTCGTGGTGCCGAACAAGCCTATCGCAAGCTGAAGAAACTTTACGGGCTTCTTGGTGCCGAACAAAACATCGCTCTGTTTGTTGGCCCAACAAAGCATGGCTACTCGCAAGAGAATCGAGAAGCAATGTACAGTTGGTTTCATAACGCGACGCGATCATCACTGGGGGAATCCAATCGACAACCGACACTCGGTGGAGTTCTCTCGGCGGGAATTCCTTTAGTCGCCGCTCGCGAGCCTAACTTAACGATCGAGAAAGACGAAGACCTATGGTGCACACCAACAGGTCAAGTCGCTGCGGTGAAAGGAACGACAACTGTTTTCAACGCAACTACTTTGAAGGCAACGAAACTCACATCATTGCGAAAGGATTTATCGGAAGAACAACTTCGAAGTACCGTCCGAGATGTCCTGAAGCTTCCTCCGATGCCAGCAACTGCACCGGAGTATCGAATCTGGCAGCATCGACAAGTTCGTAATTATCCTACCAAGTTCGCGATTGGCTACGCTGTTGTTACCGAGCCCGGAATCGAAGCGATCGTTTACCAGCTAACTCCCGAGTCCCGTTACTCGCGACCTCGCCCAAGCGGTCCCAAGGCTGTTTTGTATTTAGCAGATCTTTCGAGCGACGAGGAGCTTCGAAGCGAACCGATGCTACGAGAATGGTCTCAAGAGAAATCGGTTGATCTCTTTACTTGTGATCTCCGAGGTTGCGGCGAATCACAACCCGATACATGCGGACCAAACTCGTTCCTCAAGCCTTACGGGAGCGAGTATTTTTACGCAGTGCATGGCTTGATGCTCGATCGACCGCTGCTGGGACAAAAGACTTGGGATGCACTTCGCGTTTTGCAATGGATGGAATCAGTCGGCTACCAAGACATTCATTTGATCTCACGTGGTCGCGGAACACTGCCCGCAACCTTTGCCGGATTGCTATCAAATATCGTCAAGGAAATCACACTCAAAGAATCACTCGATTCCTATGTGAAACTCGCCGTAACCGAATACTATCAAGCACCGCTGGCGAGCATCTTGCCAAATGTCCTTGCCCATTTCGATCTACCTGATTGCTATCGAGTGCTAGCAAGCAAGAAACTCACTCGAATCAATTCATTGCTTTAAGGTGGTGGTAATTTCACCGAATACGGGTGTTTAGTGCCGATTTTTGGGAAGGCATCATCAATGGGGGCTATTGTGCCTTGACAGGAGTCTGATTCGCTTAGGAGGTTTTTTGTAACAAACAATGAAACCGAACTGAAGATTTCCTCAGAAAGTTCACACATTTTCCCTTAAGAGTGTCTTTGCGATGCATAAACACCGATAAAGAAAAAAAAGATTCTTGTTTCAATATATTGACTGGCCACTATGGCAAGTCTACAATCGGCCTTAACCGGGTAAATATTGGGCAATATCGCCCCGTTAAAAAAGAGTTCTTCAGTAAGCTTTTCTTATATCTGAGGTGGTCTATGCGCTACAGCTTGGTCGGTTTCTTGTTTACTTTAGCCTTTTTTACTGTCCCGCAGGGATCTTCCAACGCCGGAGATTTTCCCGTTAGAACGACAACGGAGCAAACGCGGCTGATGCTCGAACTGCGAGCACAGCAATTTCTGAATCGGGCGACTTTCGGTGCGAAAGACGACGAGATAACGGCTCTTGCCAACGACATGCGGACTAAAGGCATCAACAGAGCTTGTACTGATTGGATAGACGCTCAATTTGCCCTACCACCTTCCTTGCACGTTCCAACCATCACTCAGTTCATGATAGAAGATGGATTTGTCAGAGGAACTCCTCCAGTGGCTGATACCTCCGCTCAAGTTGGCGGGATCCAGCGGTATCGACATCACGCTTGGTGGCATCATGCCATCACGGCTCCTGATCAGTTGAAGCAGCGCTTGGCTTGGGCATT
>JBBRJI010000705.1:0-3380 GCA_038219625.1 Pirellulales bacterium
ATTGTTCCCCCCTCCATTGTTACCGCCACCGCCGCCCCCCTGGGCCAAAACAGAATTGGACCAAAGGCTTGCTGCCAATGCGCCGGCCGAAGCGATTATGGCGATCGACAGTTTCAGTCGGGCACAGTACGCCAACGATCCGTGCATGCTCAAACTTCGAAAACACATAATCGAAACTCCAAAAGAAAAAAAAGGTGACAGTTTTTTTTGACGAGAAACAATGAATGATCGGCAGGGATAGCCACCAACCCAACTGTATCCTATTGTTGGGATACGTGGACCGGATTTCAAGTCTTGAATCGGCCAATCGGACCAATTCTCATCTCTTAGAGTAATTTCGGCAGCCCTGCGATGCAACCAAACAATTCGTCGGCGTACCTCATTATTCGTCAAGGACACCGCTGGACGGACGTTTTTCGGCTCGAACCCGGGCATCCGCTGATCATCGGGCGAGCTTCTTCCAACGAAATACCGATCGCAGACGAACGATCCAGCCGCCGCCATGCCGAAATATTCTTTGAACAAGGAGAATGGAGAGTTCGCGATCTCGGCTCCCGAAATGGTACTTTTGTCGACGGCCACAAGCTGGAAGAGTCAAAAACGCTGGCCCCCGGCAACCAAATCACGGTGGGATCCTGCCGGTTGACTTTTGCGAAGTCGCTCGACGAAGTTGTTCCTCCACTCGAAGTTGAGGACCCTTCGACCCTGTCTACGGCTCAAACGCAGTCGGAAATCCCTTCGATTATCCACCGGCAGTCGAAATCTTCGATTTTGGACCCTGATTCAATAAATCTCGATTCTACCAAGTCTCAGACTTCTCAACCCATCCCGCATCGCCCAATCCCCGCGGTGGCTACCGAGCTTTTGCAACTTGCTTTCGACCTCGCTCGAGAAGTTACCGTCGCGTCCGCATGCGAACTCGCTTTGAACCGGCTCATGCTATCAACAAACTGCCAATCCGGCGGAGTCCTGAAACTGGAGGAGGCATCGAACGAGCAAAAGGCATCTACCCAACCCACCGTATTGGCCGCCTTGCAACGAAAGGGCAAAGCATACCACCCCGTTTCGGATACCCTCGTTGCCAGCGTCCGACGCGACAATACCGCCGTTCTTGCTCGCAATGTCAGCGCCGATTCCCACCTCGTCGGCGGTAACCTCGCGACTTCATCAATGTCTACCAACGCTAGCCACGTTTTGTCGACCAATAGCATCATCGTTGCACCCATGCGCATCCGGGAAAAGACCATAGGCCTAGTTCACTTATACTCGCGTCAAGGTGAGCCAGACTTAACTCCCGACCACTTGGAAGTGACGTTGGCAGTAGCTGACGTACTGGCCGTTTCCCTCGACAATATCTTCCGCCAACAGTCGCTGGAATCGAAACTCAAGTCATCGCGCAGTCGCATTTCCGAACTGGAGCAGCAACTCGGACATTCTGTTGAATGGATAGGTCCATCGGCAGCCTTGAAGCAGATTCGGGACCAAGTGCAACGCGTCGGACCCACTCACGCCACGGTCCTCATCCGCGGTGAAAGCGGCGCTGGAAAGGAACTCGTTGCCAGAGCCATCCACGATTCAAGCCAACGCGCCAATGGTCCATTCGTCGCGCTCAACTGTGCCGCGCTGACCTCAACGCTCCTCGAGAGCGAACTGTTCGGGCATGAAAAAGGTGCCTTCACCGGTGCGACTGATCGCAAGCTCGGAAAATTTGAACAGGCTAGCGGCGGCACCATCATGCTAGACGAACTTGGCGAAATGAGTTCCGAGATCCAGGCCAAGTTTTTGCGAGTGCTCGAGGGCAAAGCCTTTGAACGCGTTGGAGGTAACAAACCTATCCAAGTCGATGTGCGTGTCATCGCAGCCACTAATCGTGACTTAGAGCAAGCGGTTCGCGACGGCCAGTTCCGATCCGATCTTTATTTTCGATTGCGAGTCATCGAACTGCTAGTCCCCCCGCTGCGACAACGCGCCGAAGACATCATGCCCCTCGCACATTACTTTCTAAGTCAGTTTGTTGCACGTTCCGGGCACGGTCCCACCGGTTTTAGCGAACGAGCTAAGCAAGCCATGCAGAAATACAATTGGCCAGGCAACGTTCGAGAACTGCGCAATTGCGTGGAACGAGCCTTTGTGTTGGCGAACGGCCCGATGGCCGAACCCGAGGATTTGGCTCTTTCCTATCTGCCAATACCCGGAATGGCAGCTTCAACGCCGTTCCCCTCGATCGCGAACCAATACCAGGAAAAGACCATCGAGGAATTGGAGCAGCAGCATATCGAAGCAACTCTCGAATACACCGCTGGGCAAAAAAATCGCGCCGCCACTATCCTCGGCATCGAACGTTCCACACTCGATCGGAAACTAAAGAAGTTCCAGACCCCGTAGAACGGTTGGCTACCAAGGCGAGGGGCAGTTTGAAATCTACCTATAAACTGGGTGGCACGCTTAAACTGGGTGGCACGCTCTGAGGTACGAAGGGCGTGGTGAATCGCTAGAGTCATTTGCCACACTTCCCACGCCCATCGCTAATCGCTTTGGGCGTGCCACACGGTTGCCTGGCCTGGTAGTCTCTGACTGCCGTTCGCCTAAGCGCTCTCTTTGCGTTGCGGGACACTCTTGAAGTGCCTGAGTTTACCATCGGTAGCATCCACGTCGATCGTGTAAACCGTGCCTGCTTCTTGGTCCGGCAACTCGAACATGATGTCCATGATGACGTCCTCAATAATGCCACGCAGTCCTCGAGCACCCACATTCTTGATGTGCGCCTTTTGGGCAACCCCTTTCAATGCGGCTTCGGTCAGATGCAACTCGCAGTTTTCCATTCCAAACAGGGCTTGGTACTGCTTCAGCAACGCATTCTTGGGCTCACTTAGTACCCTGATCAGTCCAGGCACATCCAGTGGAAGGAGAGACGTTACCACCGGTAACCGTCCGACCAATTCCGGAATCATTCCAAATTCCAAAATATCGTCGGACTGCACTTGGGCGAGCAACGATGCGACATCACCTTCCTCACGGGTATTGGAACCCGGACCGAAGCCCAGGGACTTCTTGCCTAGTCGCTTGCGTATGATGTCGTCGATACCAACAAAAGTCCCACCGCAAATGAACAGAATGTTGGTCGTATCAAGCTGAATGTACTGTTGTTCAGGATGCTTTCGTCCGCCTTGAGGTGGTACGTTAGCAACGGTACCTTCCAACATCTTTAGCAGTGCCTGCTGAACCCCCTCGCCGGACACATCCCGAGTGATCGAAACGTTTTGGCTTGTTTTACCGATTTTGTCAATTTCGTCGATGTACAGAATTCCTCGCTGGGCCGATTCGATGTCGAAATCCGCCGCATGCAGCAATTTCAGCAGCAAGTTTTCCACGTCTTCACC